>CAMPJM010000020.1 GCA_946886805.1 uncultured Flammeovirgaceae bacterium
CCAATGGATTTGAGGAAGTACAGCATATAAAATTGAATAGTGCGGGCCTATCCCATTATTTTAAGGAAGTAATAACGCCTGAAGTAGCGGGGTTCCAAAAGCCCGACAAAGAGCTATTCCGTTTTGCATTAGAAAGGGCTGTCTGCAAGGAAGAAGATTGTGTAATGATCGGCGACAATCTTTTGACGGATATAAAAGGAGCAAAGGATTCGCAAATTGATCAGATATATTTTAATCCTTCCAAAATAGCTCATGAAGAAACAATCACACATGAGATTTGTTGCCTGAGTGAGCTGTTTACTATTCTTTAGAGGAATAAAAGTCGGAGCGAAGTGTTTTAGGTTCTGTTTTTTGATGAGTAAGTAATTAATGCTAAAGGCAACTTCGGGGGCAAGGCTGTAATTATCTTAATGGTAACTTCCTCCCTCAATGAAGAAATAAAAGCATGGTCACCCACTACGATTCACAGCGAGTCATAATTTTATGGGATTGTGGAATAGAGAAAGTAATTTAGTGCCTTCAATAAAATTTAATTTAAAAAAGTAAAAAGATATGCCAAAAGGAATATATGAAGTTCCGGCTCCTTCAAATGAACCCGTTCTAAATTATGCCCCGGGATCGCCAGAAAGAGAGCGTCTCAAAAAGGCTATTACGGAAGCCAGGTCGAAACAGGAAGATATACCGATGTACATTGGGAGTGAGGAGATTCGGACCGAAAAGAAAATCCCACTCAATCCGCCACATGATCATCAACATGTGTTAGGATATTTTCACGAGGGAGATACAAATCATGTTGAAAGAGCAATAAGTGCAGCTATGGGAGCCAAGGAAGCATGGGCAAACCTTAGCTGGGAGCATAGAGCAAGCATCTTTTTGAAAGCTGCGGATTTAATAGCCGGTCCCTATAGAGCCAAAATAAATGCTGCTACCATGCTGGGGCAATCTAAAAATGCCTATCAGGCTGAAATTGATGCTGCATGTGAGTTTATTGATTTTTTAAGATTCAATGTCCATTTTATGACTGAAATCTATGCGCAGCAACCTCAATCTTCCCCTGGCGTTTGGAACAGGCTCGAGCAAAGGCCTTTGGAAGGTTTCGTTTTTGCTATCACGCCCTTTAATTTTACTGCCATAGCGGGAAATTTACCTACTTCAGCGGCATTAATGGGAAATACCGTCGTATGGAAACCAGCCTACACACAGATTTACGCCGCGAATGTTATAATGCAGGTTCTAAAAGAAGCGGGCTTGCCTGACGGCGTTATCAACCTTGTATTTGTTGATGGGGCTGAAGCAGGAAAGGTAGTTTTTAAACATTCAGATTTTGCAGGCATACATTTTACAGGAAGTACCAAAGTTTTTCAAACAATTTGGAAAGCCATAGGAGAAAATATTCAAAAGTATAGATCTTATCCGCGCATTGTTGGTGAAACAGGTGGTAAGGATTTTATTGTTGCGCATAAATCGGCCAATGCAAAGCAGGTGGCAACAGCGATAGTTCGTGGCGCGTTTGAATATCAGGGTCAGAAATGTTCTGCTGCTTCAAGGGCGTATATTCCTGCAAATCTTTGGGATGAGGTAAAGACCTTGGTTCAGGAAGATTTGAAAGCCCTTAAAATGGGCGGTGTTGAAGATTTTGGAAATTTCGTTAATGCGGTTATCGATGAGAAATCCTTTGATAAAATTGTTGGATATATTGAAGATGCTAAGTCAAGTGATTTGGTTGAAGTAATAGCCGGCGGCGGTTATGATAAAACAAAAGGTTATTTCATAGAGCCTACTGTATTATTAAGCAAAGACCCTTCCTATGCAACCTTGTGTGAGGAAATATTCGGGCCTGTTATCTCCATTTATGTTTATCAGGAAGAAAGATTTGAGGAAACATTAGAGTTGGTAGACAATACTTCTCCATATGCATTAACAGGTGCGGTGTTTTCAAAGGATCGATATGCGATTGAATTAGCCACTAAAAAGTTGGCGAATGCAGCCGGGAATTTTTATATAAATGATAAGCCAACAGGGGCGGTAGTAGGGCAGCAGCCGTTTGGAGGAGCAAGGGGTTCCGGAACAAACGACAAGGCAGGATCAATGATCAATTTATTGCGATGGGTTTCTCCGCGCACTATTAAAGAAACATTTGTTCCGGCGGTTGATTATCGATACCCTTTTCTGAAAAGCGAATAAATAAACTCGACTTTAGGACAAAAAAAGCTCCCATTTTAAACTGCTAAAATGGGAGCTTTTTTACAACAGACATTAAGAGATTTTTTTTACGTCGTCAAGACTCTCTCCAATTTCCTCTTTAATTTCTTTGGTAGCATCTTTAAATTCTCTGATGCCTTTTCCCAAACCCCGGGCAAGTTCCGGGATCTTTTTGGGGCCAAAGAAAATAAGGACAACAGCCAGAATGAGTGCTATTTCAGTACCGCCCAAACCTCCGATAAATAACAATAGATCCATATAATTATAAATATGATGTATGACTATTTTTGAAACACCCAAATGTACTGGTTAAGTTTGGTATTTCGAAAATTTTTTTTACGAATTATTTTTCGAACTGTTTGGTCTGTTTCCCATCCATTTTCTTCCTCTCGTATTTTTTGAAGTCTGTTTTCGTTGATTATTGGATTTTTCCGGTACTTTGGCAATAGCACTTTCGCTCAATGGATAGGAATGATCCTCAACCACAGGAATAGATTTGGCAATAAGTTTATGAATATCTTTTAAATACTCTTTTTCTTCCTGATCACAAAAAGATAATGCTATGCCACTGGCTCCTGCTCTTCCCGTTCGACCTATTCTATGGACGTAAGTTTCGGGAACATTGGGAAGCTCGTAGTTAATAACATGAGACAGGCTATCCACATCTATTCCACGCGCCGCGATATCAGTGGCTACCAAGATTCTTGTTTTCCTTGATTTGAAATTACTCAAAGCCAACTGCCTTGCATTCTGAGACTTATTGCCATGTATCGCCTCGGTTATAATTCCTTTTTTGTTCAAGTCCTGCGCTATTTTATTAGCCCCATGTTTTGTACGACTGAAGACGAGTGCGGAAACAATAGATTGGTCCTGTAATAAGTCAAGGAGTAAACTTTTCTTGTTTTTCTTGTCAACAAAATATACAGCCTGTTGAATTGTATTTGCAGTAGAAGAAACTGGAGTCACCTCTACTTTTGATGGATTGACTAAAATCTTATCGGCAAGTTTCACTATTTCTGCTGGCATTGTTGCAGAAAAGAACAATGACTGACGCTTGGCGGGTAATTTAGCAATTACTTTTTTCACATCGTGTACGAAGCCCATGTCCAGCATCCGGTCGGCTTCATCAAGTACAAATATTTTGATATGTTGTAAGTGCACAAATTTTTGGTCCATTAAGTCGAGCAACCTGCCTGGCGTTGCCACAAGTATGTCTACCCCTCGTCTTAGGGCGTCTGTCTGTTTTTTCTGAGGTACACCACCGAAAATAACCAGATGCTTTAAGTTTAGAAATTTGCCATAAGCTGTGAAGCTTTCTTCTATTTGAATAGCCAACTCCCTTGTAGGGGTTAAAATAAGTGCTTTAATGTTCTTTTTGCTATCTACCTGATCGGGTCTTTCCGAAAGTAGTTGTAAGATAGGAATAGCAAATGCAGCGGTTTTTCCAGTGCCGGTTTGGGCACAACCCAGTAAATCTTTTTGATCGAGAATAAGTGGGATTGCACGTTCCTGAATAGGTGTTGGATTTGTATATCCTTCTGACTCCAACGCCTTTAATATAGGTGCTGTTATGTTTAAATTTTGAAATGTCAAATTAGTAATGTTAAATGTATAAATTTTGTGAAGTATCTTTTCTAAAGAAGGTAATCCTCCTGAATTTAATCAATCCTTAGCATGTGCAGGATGATAAAATTTCCCTTAAAAGAAATTTCAAGGAAGAGAAGAAAAGATAAAAGATGTAAATAAAGGAATAAAACTTTATATTGTTTAGAAATATAATGAAAATAAATAGCAAGGCTGACCTCATACATAAGAGAAATTCTTAATAAAAGATTCATTTTCATGCGTTATAATTTTTTATTCGCGATTATTCTCGGGAATTGATGGCAAATTTTATGCATGCTTTCCGTTTTCGCTTGAGTGCTTTGGGGCTTGTCTATTACAAATGCTATTACCGATTACATGCCATGGTCATTGGCTTTGGATGGGAATCACAGCTTGGTTCATTTATTATATAAGAAGGTGCAAAAAGGTTGGGGGTTAATAGAATAAATAATAGGAATGGGTGTGTATTATTCACCTCATAATACTTTAGCTGTATTGACAACTTCATCGACGTATTCATCTAGTTGATCATATTCTATGACTCTTCCTATTTCCTGCTTATAAGACTCTAAAATAGCTATGGCGTTTGTATATGCCTTATATAGCGAATCATTTGAAGGCTTTGCAACCAGAAAATGAATATTTGAATTACTCTTAGTAACAATATCTTTAATATTAGAAAGAACACCTATTTGCTGTTGCGACTTCTTTTTAATATTTTCCTCCTTGTCCAAATCAAAACTTAGAGAGGTAATATAATTTCGTTTGCCATTTTGCCACTCATATTTAAATTTTTCTTCAAAAAATTGCCCGGCTATTTTCACATCAGACTTAATGTATTTGTTAAAATTAGGCCTTCTTCGATTTAGGATTTTTGAGAATTTGTCTATTATCCTACTTTCATCAATCTTGTCATGAGACGTAATACTTTCATAGTTTTTAAAATATACCGAACTGTAATACTCTATCGTTTTTTGTTTGCTTTCTGGAATTATTCCTGCTTTTATATCTGAAAATTGTAATGATGAAGAGTCAGGAATAATAAACTCAAAGCTTATTATATCAGAAAAGTTTTTGATGTAACCTTTACTTTCACTCGCCCATTGTTTGGTCAACCATCTAGCTTTGTACGAAAATCTATGTAAGGCCTTTTTTATAAATGAAGATTCAAATCCATATTGAAAAACCTTCAATTTCTGTAGACTTTTGGGAGATGATACAGTGATCTCATGATCTTCCGGAAAAAAAAATAGAAGCCCTATAACTATTCTTTCTTGTGTAAAAGATGAATGGCTATAATATATTACACTATATTGAAAGGATTTTCTCATTAAAAAAAGTTGTTTAACATTTTTATAAACGCTCCAGATCTCAATTTAATTTCTGCAATATAACTTTTTATTAAGGAATAATCATTGGTACTAATACCAATTTCTTCTAATTGATTTTTGACACTATCTAATTTTTTCAAATTTAAACTGTTCAAATGGTATTCAAAATTCTCGAATCGTAAGTTTAATTTTTTGTTTAACTTCTTAAGTGGCGCCAAGAAAATATGTTCTTTATATATCGGATTGTTATACAAATAACTAAAATCAGATTGTCTAATACGTTCAATCAGCGATTCATTCATATTTAAACTTAGTTCATGATCTATCAGGCAATATTCCTCCTCCTTAATCAAAAAGTTCGGTTTTAGCTTTCTCCTATCTGTATTGTGAATAAAAACATCAAAAGCGAAAATGGATTCTATCTCATAATCAACTAGATCAGTATTTGTTAAATCTTGATAAAAAAGGGAATAACCATTCATTAACTCTGTTCCATAATGGAACAAACTTCCTGAGTCGTTAATTCTATTTGCCGTTTCCTCTGGAATGGTATCTAAAAAATCTTCATCAAATTTTATTATAGCAGCTTCGGGTTGTTGAAGAGAAAATTCCTCAGCTAAAACGTGGGCATAACACTCCTTTGCTGTTGGATTATATTGCTCCCTATCTTTTCCTGAAAACACTTTAACTACAAATTGCTTGTAAGAGTTTTTAGTATCGACTAGAAAAACTAAAGGGCGTGTACTCCCTCCTTCTAAGGTTATGTTCTCAAACGTTATAGCTTCATAGATAGGGAACATCAATTTTCTTTAGTCTGCCAATATATTAATAATGAATCAAAGTTTTACATCTTCATGGATATTTCACACCCTTTACAACTTTTCAAACCACACCTCCTACCGCACCTCAACAAAAAACCTTGCTTACTTTAAGATAAACAAGGTTTTATGAGGTCGCGAGCGGGTTCAATTTAATCATCATGTAAACTGACCTTTATTAATCAACTCCGTGTACCCTTCGCTGTAAACCGGAAACAAAAAAAGAGCTACAAACTAATGTAACTCTTTGAATATCAATGCTCCTGCTCCTGGGCTCGAACCAGGGACCCTCTGATTAACAGTCAGATGCTCTAACCGACTGAGCTAAGCAGGAATTTGTTTTACGTCTCAAATCGGATTGCAATATTAGTACCTTCCATTTTAATTTGCAAAGTTATTTAAATGATTTTTATTTTTTTCTTAATTACCCGGGGGAGGGTTCTCATTTTCAACTGCGCCGATCCTTATTTTCTGTTTTATTTTTAGGTGAAAATCAGCTGTTTTGCCGTAATTTATCCGCGACGGCGCTTTAAACATTATTTTTTTCGTTGGCAACCATTTCCTATTGCTGGTTGTACTGGCTTATAGATACCATTCTTTAAATAACCCATTCCTAAAAAATAAGCAGATGAAAATTTTCTTTAAAGCCACTAAAATGAAAATGTTGGTAATGACAATGTTGTTTTTTGCCATTATGTTTCAAGGATGCAAAGATGACGATTCGGAGGATCCCGTCATTGCATCAGAAAATGTTAAACTTAGCGATAACGCTGGTCTAGGAAATATCCTGGTCGATGGTGAAGGCAGAACGCTTTACTTTTTTGCTCAGGACGTAAGCGGCGAAAGTCGTTGTGAAGCCGGAACCTGTCTTAATAACTGGCCTGTTTTTTATGTAGAAGCAATAGACCCTGGAGCGGGATTGGCTGCATCGGATTTTGAAAACATTACCCGTGAAGATGGCGAAAAGCAAACCACCTATAAAGGTTGGCCTCTCTATTATTTCGCTAGCGATTCCGAGCCTGGCGATATTAATGGCGAAGCAGTTAGTAATGTCTGGTTTGTTGCCAAGCCCGACTATTCTATTATGCTTGCGAATGCTCAATTAGTTGGCCATGATGGTAAAAATTATACAAGTGAATATGTAGAAGGAGAAGGCATAACACAATATTTTGTGGACTCAGAAGGAAGGACGCTTTATGCGTTTATAAATGACTCAAACAACGACAATAATTTTACCAACGAGGATTTTAGCAATGATGCTGTCTGGCCGGTTTTTCATGTGGATATTCATTCCTTGCCAAGTTCTGTCGATGAGGCCGATTTTGATGTTATTGATGTCTTTGGAACTCCCCAACTAACCTACAAAGGTTGGCCACTCTACTATTTTGGTCAGGATGGCGTGAGAGGTGATAATAAAGGGGTCAGTTTTCCTGCCCCTGGAATTTGGCCAGTTGTAAATACAAGTACTGCTACTGCGCAATAAATTCAATGAATTGACTGATAACAGAAGTTGCCACAATAGCAATCGCTGTTATCAGTTCTATCGAATCTCCGCCTAGGCTTTTACACCCTGAAGGAAATGACGCTTTACATCGGAGATTTTCGGGCCATTGGTTTCCTATCCCTCTGTCTCCTAAATTACGCTAAGTTATGACATTATGTCGCTAATATAACAACTTTTACTGCTAATTATGCCATTATGACATGAAATCTCGATTAATTAATGATTTTATTCAATGGCATAATTTTTAAGGATATTTGGTTAAACTTAAAACTTAAAAGAAAAATTATGACACTGTTAAGATATTATAACCCCGAGTTTAGATTTAATTCTTTCAGTAAAGTATTAGATCAATTAAATGCTGATGTTGCTCCTTCAAAGGATAGAAAACTATTTAGACCAGAAATAGACATTGCGGAAACAGATAAAACTTTCACTATTAATCTCTCCGTTCCCGGTATAAAAAAGGAAGATATTAAAATTGAACTTGAGGATGATAAATTATCTGTATCTGGAGAAAGAAAAGTTGTAGAAGGCGACGTAACAATAACCTTTCACAAACAACAAACTGCGTTTGGAAGATTTCATGAATCATTTAACCTGCCGGAGAATGCAAATAAGGAAAGTGTAACTGCAAAGCACGAAGACGGAATATTAAGCATTTCCATCGAAAAAATTGAAAAAAAGTTAAATAAATCTGTTATCGAGGTAAAATAGGTTCGATCTTTGTATAATTCTAAGGCGAGTAGCACTCGCCTTTTTTTGTGGAATTTTTTGTAATTCTTCCCAACAAGGCGATGCTTGAGTTGTTAAATATTTATTACCCTTAAATAACAAATATTATGAGTAAAAAACAGTTTTTTATTGGAGTTTTTCTCGCTTCCATATTCGGCGCACTGCTTGCTTTGGGAGGGTTCAAATTATTTTTGAAGGAAGAAAATACTCGCAACAATTTCGAATCTGCTAGTAATGTCCGCTTAACAAATTTTTTGTCTGATACGTCTTTTACAGTTCCTAGCGGGCTGAATTTTGTTTACGCCGCAGAGAAGGCAACGCCAGGCGTTGTACATATAAAATCTACGATAGGAGTGGTAGACCAAGGATATGCGCAACAAGCGCCCATTGAAGAGTACTTCCGGGATTTTTTTGGCCAATCGCCAGCTCCCAGGTATGATAGACGTCCAAGCCGAGCCTCCGGGTCAGGGGTGATCATCTCCCCGGATGGTTATATCGCTACGAATAATCATGTTGTAGCCGATGCTGATAATATAATTGTGACCCTGCACGATAACCGTGAATACGTAGCTAAACTAATTGGTACCGATCCCACTACAGATATTGCTTTGATAAAAGTAGAAGCTAATAATTTACCTTATATGGAATTCGGTAACTCTGACAATGTGAAGGTAGGAGAGTGGGTTTTGGCGGTAGGAAACCCGTTTGATTTAACCTCAACAGTTACCGCTGGTATAGTAAGTGCAAAGTCAAGGAATATCAATATCATAACAGGTCAAAAGGGGATGCAGATAGAAGCTTTTATCCAAACTGATGCTGCTGTAAATCCTGGCAACAGCGGTGGTGCATTGGTAGATTTAAAAGGAAAGCTTATCGGAATAAACACGGCCATTGCCACCCCAACTGGCACTTATGCGGGATATTCTTTTGCGGTCCCTGTTTCCCTGGTGAAAAAAGTGGTCAATGACCTTCGGGAATTTGGCGTGGTGCAGCGTGCTTTGCTAGGCGTTAGAATTCGCGATATAGATGCAAAATTTGCAGAGGAAATGAATTTTGAGGCTTTGCAGGGCGTTTATATTTCCGAGGTTAACGAAGGCAGTGCTGCTGATGATGCAGGGCTTGAGCCAGGAGACATTATAATTGCTATAGATGGGGTGCCTGTAAAAACAGTTGCACAACTTCAGGAGCAAATAGCACGAAGCAGACCTGGTGATGAAGTTTCTGTTGTTTATATGAGGGATGGCGATGAAACCAGGATCGATGCAGTTCTGAAAAACGCCTCTGGCACTACCAAGGTTGTAAAGAAAGATTCGGGAATGGAAATAGACGGAGCAACATTTGTAGAAGTTGATCAAGAGGAGCTTGCTCAATATGGAATATCCGGTGGAGTGAAAATTAAAGAAATTCAATCTGATAAATGGAGAAATGCAGGTCTTAAAGAAGGCTTTATAATTACCTCAATTAATAAAACAAGCATAACCAGCGTGGATCAGTTGCTTCATGCTATGCAAAGTGTAAATGGAAGGTTTCTTTTGGAAGGGATTTACCCTGATGGAAGGCAAGCCTATGGAGTTGTGGAGTTTTAGACAATTGTTGGAAATGCTATTTTAAAGCAAAAGGTCATTCTATTGAATGGCCTTTTGCTTTTTATGGAGGAGGTAAGAATAAAATTTGATATGCTTCCTATTCATTTTTCAATTCAATAGATTTGTACAAATAGATATACAATATGGCTGCTGATCAATTTGGAATTCAAGAAGCATTAAATGCTCTGAATATTAAGGAAGAAAATCTGGGTGTTGCTGCTGGACAGCAATGGTTTGAAACGAAGGAGGCGCTTATCTCATCTGTTTCTCCGGTAGATGGAAGAATAATAGCAAAATCGGGCGCAACTGATAAAGAAACCTATGACCAGATAATAGAAAAAGCAAATAAAGCTTTTCAAGTATGGAGGTTAAAACCGGCTCCATATCGTGGAGAAATAGTTCGACAGATAGGAGACAGGTTGAGGAAGAAAAAAGCATCGTTGGGCAAGTTGGTTTCTTATGAGATGGGAAAATCTTACCAGGAAGGTCTTGGAGAGGTGCAGGAGATGATTGATATATGCGACTTCGCTGTTGGGTTGTCACGCCAGTTACATGGGCTTACTATGCACTCTGAAAGGCCAATGCATAGAATGTATGAGCAATATCATCCATTGGGATTAGTTGGAATTATATCAGCGTTTAATTTCCCTGTTGCCGTGTGGTCCTGGAATGCCATGCTTGCCTGGATCTGTGGAAATGTTTGTATTTGGAAACCTTCCGAAAAAACGCCTTTGACAGCGATTGCGTGCCAGCATATAGCCAATGAGGTATTTAAGGAAAACGATCTTCCCGATGGCATTAGCTGCCTGGTGGTTGGTGATTATAAAGTTGGAGAGTTATTGTCCCACGATAAGCGGATCTCTCTTGTTTCGGCAACAGGATCCACTCGAATGGGTAAGAAAGTGGGCGAGGCAGTCGGCGCAAGGCTCGGTAAGTCTTTGCTTGAGTTGGGAGGAAACAATGCAATTATTATATCGAAAGATGCGGATTTGGAAATGGCTCTTGTCGGGGCAGTTTTTGGTGCGGTAGGGACTGCAGGCCAAAGGTGCACCTCCACGAGAAGATTGATAATACATGAAGAAATTTACGATCAAATGAAGGCCAAGCTGGCTAATGCCTATGGTCAACTTAAAATCGGCAATCCCCTGGACGAAAGAAACCATGTAGGGCCTCTGATCGACAAATCAGCCGTAGATGCATATTTAAAAACAATAGAAAAGGTGAAATCCGAGGGAGGAAAAACAGTTGTGGACGGAGGCGTCTTAGAAGGGGATGAATACGCTTCGGGATGTTATGTGAAGCCTGCTATATTCGAGGTAGAAAACCATTTTAATATTGTTCAAAGCGAAACATTTGCACCTATTTTATACTTAATAAAGTATAAAACCATTGAAGAAGCTATTGAGTTGCAAAATGGTGTTCCCCAAGGACTTTCTTCAGCCATAATGACCAATAACCTAAGGGAGTCAGAACTGTTTCTATCCCATGTTGGCTCTGACTGCGGTATTGCAAACGTAAATATAGGAACGTCTGGCGCCGAAATAGGCGGAGCCTTTGGTGGTGAGAAAGAGACAGGAGGGGGAAGGGAATCAGGATCCGATGCCTGGAAAGTTTACATGAGGCGACAAACAAACACCATAAACTTTGGCTCCAGTTTGCCGTTAGCTCAAGGGATTAAATTTGACCTTTAAAAAATTCTTGTTTTTTATGACTTTTTTCCTAAATTACATGCCAGTAAAAATAGATTATAATGAATTTAATCATTTATATGACTTTTCCTTTGTTTTGTTAAAAAGGTTTTATTTTTAAGTTATATAATATTTTATTTAATTTAATTTTTGTACTTTTTTACATTAGCTTTAAACTTTTACGAATCAGATAATAATATATAATCAGCATGTCACAAAATAAAAGTAAGTATCATGCAGTAATGCTTATCGATGATAATGAAATTGATAACTTGATCAATCAGAAGATGATTGAAGCAGCCAATATTACTGACCACATTTTCACCCATACAGGAGCCAAAAGCGCTATCGAGTTCTTGAAAAACTTAGAAAAGATAGAGGGTCCGGCTGTAAATGTTTTGCCTGATATAATATTTCTTGATATTGATATGCCCTTGATGGATGGTTTTCAATTTCTGGATGAGTTTGAGAAATTGAATGAAGGAACAAAGCAGAAGTGTAATATAGTGATGCTTACTTCTTCAATCAATCCTCAGGATGTAAATAAATCAAAAAAATATACTTATGTGAAAAAGTATATTAACAAGCCCCTTACACAGGAAAATCTTGAGAAATTAAATATTTAATTTTTTTTCCCGCGAAAGAAATCTTTGTTTTTACAACTGTGAGTTCTAAAAACAAAGGATTTAAGGGAATTTATTTTGGATAGAAAAAGGTCTTATCATCGTTGTTGGATGATAAGACCTTTTTCTTTGGAAATGCGGGTCAAGCCAATTCAAGACTCAAGCAATATTTTAGGGGGAGCCTTGTGTTTTTTGGGTCACCCCTCTCGTAATGATTCGGCTACGCCAAAGGCATGGCTATGTCAAAGCCAAATCTACACAGGCCGTCCATAGTAGTAGCCTGCATAAATTCGACTAAAGTCAAATTATTTGCTTAAATCCCATGCTGCTTCGGAGCTAGAAATGCTTCTTGAAACATTTAAATTTGACCTTGCTCAACTAAATTGAACAATAAGGGGGATATAAAGACTATCATTAAAATTTTAAAGAAAATATTTTTCATTTCTAAAATCTAATGTGATAGTGACGTGTCCTCAGAAGTAAGCTTTCCGAGCCCGATTATGGATTAAGCCTTTATAGACCCTGTGAGTGGAGCTTTCCGGGGCTGGAAAGGCAAAATTAGCCCAACTTGAGGTTTACGAAAGTGGTTTGCCGACAGAAATTTTTTTCTTAAACAACTATCTTGTGCCAGAGAAATTAAAGTGTAGGATTTATTTGTTCTACTTCCCCAACTTTTTCGATTGATCCTTGTTTTTAATTATTTGGGTTCCAGTAAAACTGTGGCAAGGTAGAATGATGCCTGACCTTGTCTAATAAGTAAAAATACCTTCTGGGATTTAATCCCAGAATCCCTTTCCTTTGCCTGTGAATCAAAACCCTTGATTCAAATAATAAAAATGTCTGATTTACTCCAGCAGTTTTCGCTTGATAGCCAATGCTGTAGTAAAATTAAACGGGCTTATAATAGTTGCTTGATCAAAAAAAGTGCTCAATAATAAATGATTTAGCTCTTCATTTACTATCAAGCACTTGACTATTATTTTTTGCCTAGGTTTAGAAAGCTGTATTATTGCTTAGCTTATTTACAAAATTTTCGTCCATTTTCACATACATAGTAGGTGCGAAATGTGCTCGGTTCATGTTTGTAAATTTATCAGCCAAAGATTTAATTTTTGCACTTTTGTTTTTCTTAATATCGCTAATTGATATTTTCAAAATTTTGGTAATTACCAAAATGTGCTCCACACTATCCTTTCCCATTAACCTTATCTGCCTTTGAATACTATTGATCAATTGATTGAATAAATCATAGTCATTCATCATACAATATTGTAAAGCCAGTATCACTTTTACCTCTAGTTGAGCGCTTGGATATTTTTTTAAGCTGGTTTCGTTTAACAAATTATTGATCCAACGCGCAGCTTCATCATATTTTCCTGAATAGTAGCAACACAATGATCTATAGGTTACATAGGTTACGTATTTTGGAACGTCATTTTTGTCGCAATCAAAGTCGTAAAAAAGACCTTCGTTTTCGGCGCACATGTCTACCGTATCCTGGGTTCGGTTCTTTCTTTCGATTTTAGTTAATAGGAATTGAGCAGGGTAGGTAAATAAGCTATAATTAGAGAGCAGATTGCTAACTGATTCATTTACTTCTTCGTAATATTTCTCTGCTTTTCTATAAACATTATAGTGGTTATAGTATTCCAATTTCAAGAATTCATAAACCAGCTTTAAATGATGATAGATTGAATCAAGGTGATAAGAATCAAATATCTTTTCAATATTATCCAAAATATCTTCAATTGGTTCCAGATCATCATCGATAGATTCGTCTCCTTCTACAAAAAGCCTGTGAAATATACCCAAACAGCTTTGATACACATATAATCTGTGAGATTGGTAAATAGCACATACATTGGTCATTTGCCTGGACAATAGCGTGAGCTCTAATTTATCCATATCCTCTCCGGAAAGCGTATATTGACCATATTTCTTAAAATATTCCGCTAACAATTCTTCAGCCTTATCTATGGCCAACATATAAGCAACATGCTTATTATATAATTGGGAATATGTGAATTGCTCCGGAGTATTAATATGAAGCTTTTTGAGCGATTTATAAACGACTGTTAGTTCATTGGATAAGTCGTAATCAATCAGTTCCTTTTCTAATTTTTTAAGGGTTGCTATTGCTATGTCCTTCTTTTTTGTAAAAATTATCTCATTGATATTGGCGACTTTTTTCAAAATGTCAGTCCGGGGACTTTCCAATTGCTGCAATAAGTATTCTTCTATCTTTTGATTGAGACGAGACCTTAAAGTATAATACGCATTTGTATTTACTTCTAGCTCCTCCATGATTTTATTATCAGAAAGATGCTTTTCACGCATTGATCTTAATAAGTATGCTGATTTATCAGCATTGCTTTCCATTAAAGAATCGAAAATTGCCTGGAAGTCATTATCAGATAATTGCTTAATAATATTTTTAAGCTTTGCCATACAAAGGGTTGTGGTTAATTAATCAGATTGAAAATATTGTTTTAAAGTACTTAATATCTAAATGTAATGTTTTTAACATAAATTAAATATAAAAATTCAAATATTATAAAAAAAATATAATAATCAATTTAAAGTTAATTTATATATAAATTTTCTACTTAAGAAAATTATTTACAGGTAAATCTCTAAATAAACACTGAGTGATTTTAATACCTGATTGGTTAAGAAATTTTTTCAATACTCATATTTTATAAACATGAGATATTACGTTCAAAAACTAAAATAGTAAATAAATGTTCTTTTAAGCCATATGTAAGTTTTTTTTTGCCTTTAAAAGCAAATTCTTTTATTTCAGTCCCATGTTTTACGAATTTAAGTATGCGTTCCGTTCCTGTCCTTTTTTATTTCCCAAAAAACCCTAGCGTTCTCATTACTAAAATTTACTACAAGACGCACCAAAATTATCCGCTTTTTAATGTGATAAACGTAATTTAAAATAGAACTAAACGAAGAATAGGTCGATTATTTAGAAATTGTTTTAAATAATTTGGAAACCTCATTCAGGCAGTCGTTATGATTCTTATTACTACTGGCAAACTGAGCCTGGCACAAACTTCCGTTTAAATGTGGCTTATAAATTCTAAATTGCAAGGATGTTCGGAACCTATCCTCCTTAAATTTTTGAGATTTCTGCAGTTTTTTATTTGGATTTAGTCTAAATAATTTGCATCCTAAATTTTCACCTTACATATTTGCCATTATTTATAACAATTCTTAATAGCCTTTGCGCCAACACATAATTAATTATCAAATGAAAATAAAAATACTGCTTCTTTTCCTGCTCGGGGGTTTTTCCGTAATGGCCCAAACTGGTAAAATTCAGGGTACCGTTGTTACTTCTGATGGAGCACCAGCAGAATTTATTAATGTGGTTATAAAGGGAACTACTAAAGGCGCTATAACGAATAGCAATGGCGAATATAAAATTGGAAACGTAGAAGCTGGTCAATATTCTTTGGAAGTGTCTTTTGTGGGGCTGGAAACTAAAGACGTGCCTGTAAAAGTAGTTGCCAATCAAACGACAACCGTACCGTCCATTATATTAAACGAAGATGCAAAACAGCTAAGCGAGGTTGTTATAAGTGAATACAAGACGAATCCTTATGTAAGGGAGCAAAGTGCTTATGTTGCAAAATTACCTCTGAAGGATATAGAAAATCCGCAGGTCTATAATGTGATTAGTTCTGAGTTATTGAAGACACAGGTTGTTACAAACTTTGATGATGCCTTAAAGAACGCCCCAGGTGTTGAAAAGCTTTGGGAGTCTACTGGTAGGGGCGGCGATGGCGCAGGTTTTTATTCATTAAGAGGTTTTGCGGTGCAGCCTACAATGGTTAATGGACTTCCCGGGCTAACCAATGGTAGTTTGGATATAGCGAATATAGATGCAATTGAAGTGATTAAAGGTCCGTCCGGAACTTTGTATGGGAGTAGCCTTATTTCTTATGGCGGACTTATTAATGTGGTCACCAAAAAGCCCTTTTATTATGATTTTGGAGGTGAAGTAACTTATACGCTGGGAAGTTTTGGCTTAAATAGGGTTACCGCCGATGTAAATGCGCCACTACACAAGGAAAAAAATATTGCACTAAGAGTTGTTTCTGCTTATCACCATGAAAACAGCTTTCAGGATGCAGGTTTTAGAAAATCATTTTTTGTTGCTCCGTCTTTGTCCTATGAAGTAAACGACAGGTTATCTTTTTTAATTAATACTGAGTTCTATAATTCTGAGGGTACTAATCCTGCCATGTTGTTTTTAAATAGATCGGATTCTTTACAGTACGATGATCTGGAGGATTTGAATTATAACAATGAGCTTTCCTTAACAAGCAATGACATCACTATAAAAAATCCTCGCTTTAGTTTACAAGGACAGATGTTTTATAAACTATCGGACAATTGGAAATCTCAAACAGCGATTTCAAGAAGTTTTGCAAAATCAGACGGTTACTATTCTTATTTATGGGATTTTGGAGATGACAGCGGTTTGTTTGGCTTATATATGAGCGATCAGAATGCCAGCACAACTAGTACGGACATCCAACAAAACTTTATAGGTGATTTCAAAATAGGAACATTACGAAATAGAATGGTGGTTGGGCTAGATTATTTCCATAGAAATGTTATTGATAATAGCACCGGATATGCTTTGTTTCACAATGTAACGCCTCAAGGGCTAATTACCGATCCGGTTTCTGGCGACACCTTGGCTTCCTCCCATCTTTCCAGGTCAGCTGCAGATAATGCAACAGGGTCGCTGGGAATAAATAAAAGCAATACTAAGCAAGAAATCTACAGTGCTTATATTTCAGATGTAATTAATTTTACGCCCAGGCTGTCTTTAATGGCAAGTTTGCGAATAGATTATTTCGATACTGAAGGGGAAATTTCAGTCGAGGATGATAATTATGATCAAACGGCGCTTTCTCCAAAGTTTGGTCTTGTATACCAACCCATACTCAATAAATTATCTGTTTTTGCAAACTACATGAACGGGTTCAGTAATGTCGCACCGACACAAGTATCAGACGGAGATACAGACGGAGATGGAGATGAAGACAATATCCGCACGAAAGTTTTTGAACCTGAGCATGCTAACCAGGTAGAGTTTGGGATTAAAACAAATCTCTTCAATAACAAATTAAATTCCACAATAAGCTATTACAATATTCGGGTTGCTAACCGAGTATTCTCAACAAGTCCCTATAATTCCGTTCAGGGAGGTGAAGTTGAAAGCGAAGGTGTTGAAGTGGATATCAAAGCCAATCCTATTCCCGGATTGAGCCTTATCGTAGGGTACAGCTATAATGAAAGTGGAGTCATTGAGGGGCCACTAGGCAGTTCTTTTGAGGAAGAAGGAAAAAGACCGGCAGAAGCGGGACCTAAAAATCTGTTTAATGCCTTTGCAACATATTCTTTTACAGAGGGTTCATTAACTGGATTTGGTGCTGGTTTTGGGACCAACGTAGCAGGAGAACGCAATGTTATAGACAGCGACATTGTTGGCAAATTTGTTTTGCCTGGTTATAAGGTTTTTAATATGTCGTTATTTTATAATACCGACGATTATCGTATAACGGTCAATGTTGATAATCTTACAAATGAAGAATATTATAAGGGATGGACGACTATAAACCCTCAAAGTCCACGAAAAATAGCAGCCAGTTTTGCGTTCAAATTTTAGGTTATGTCTTTCAAAAAGCTCCTGGGTAAACTTCATCTCTGGCTCGGATTAAGCTCCGGGATAGTGGTTTTTGTACTCTCTATTACGGGTTGTATTTACGCCTTTCAAGCAGAAATTTCGGATCTTACTCAACCTTACCGATTCGTAGATGAACAAAAAGGAAGCTTTCTTCCCCCTACCAAATTACAGGAAATTGCCGAAGAAGCTTTACCAGAAAGGCATGTCCATGCAGTATTATATGCAGATAAAGGACATGCAGCCGAAGTGATATTTTTCAATTTCGAGCCTGATTACTATTATTATATTACCTATTTGAACCCTTATACAGGCGAAGTCCTGAAGGTGAAAGATATGGAGGCTGATTTTTTTAAGTTTATCCTTGATGGCCATTTCTATTTATGGTTGCCACCCGAAATCGGCCAAACCGTAGTAGCTTCTTTTACGCTTGTATTCCTGGTGATGATGATCACGGGAATTATATTATGGTGGCCGAAAAACAAGGCAGCAAAAAAGCAGCGATTTTCGATTAAATGGAATGCGAAATGGCG
>CAMPJM010000021.1 GCA_946886805.1 uncultured Flammeovirgaceae bacterium
ACATGCCTTCAGTTGTTATAGATGCAACAGGCAACCAGCAGGCGATAAATGGTGGATTCCAGTACCTGGCACATGGAGGACGATATGTTTTGATAGGATTGCAGAAGGGTGATATTACCGTAAACCATCCTGAATTTCATAAAAGGGAAGCAAGCTTGATGAGTAGTCGAAACGCTACCCGGGCAGACTTTGAACACGTGATCTCTTCTATTAAAAAAGGAGAGGTTAACCCTGCCAATTATATTACTCACCGCGTTCATTTCGACGAGGTAAAAGTCGAATTTGAAAAGTGGTTAAATCCAACACCCATCGGCTTAATTAAAGCGATTGTTGAAATGGAATAAATTTGCTATGGATGGGAAATTTATTTCTTGGAAATTGGCCCTAAATTTGATATACAAGGCTCAATTTACATCTTTCCAGTTCATGTTTACCTTTCGTTGATATTCCTTTGATTTTTTGATACTTCTAAGCCTTTACCGAAGATTCCCGTGCTATTAATTTAGCTTTCATGACCACTCTTTGTACGGTTTTTTTAGTGTCCGATTGAATTTCGTTCAGGAGCAATCGCGCTGCTTCTTTTCCGATCTCGTAGGTGGGATGTGCGATTGCCGTCAGGTTGGGTTCTACAACTGTCGCATGAAATTCGTCAGTAAACCCGACCAGCGCTATATCCTGCGGTACTTTTAGGCCTTTCTTTTTTATTACTTTCATAGCCGAAAAAATGACGGTGTCATTAACACCAAAAATAGAATCAGGAGGAGTTTTTAATGAGAGGAGTTTATTGGTTACCGTGGCTGCTTCTTCAATACTAAGGTTACAATGTAAGAGGAAATTTGGATCGAAATTTAATCCGCATTCCTCCAAGCCCTGCTTATAACCTTCTATTCTTTCTTTTGTGATGTTCAGGTTTGCCGGCCCTGCGATGTGGGCAATTTTTCTAAATCCATTGTTGAACAGGTGAATTGTCAAATCTTTCGCTGCCTCTATGTTATCAATTACCACAGATGAAAATTCATTGGTGCGACAAACCCGGTCTACAAATACTAATGGCACTTCTGAGGTGAGGATATTATCGAAGTGAGAATGATCTGTAGTGTCTTGTGCAAGGCAAACAATCAAGCCATCTACTCTTAAGTTTAATAAATTTTTGAGGTTCTCTTTTTCTTTTAGACGGGATTCCTGTGAGGATGAAATTATGATATAATAACCATGTTCTGCTGCTTTATTTTCAACGCCGCTAATAATAGAGGAGTAAAAATGCGTAACGATGTCGGGAACAATTACTCCAATTGTTTTAGTCTGCTGTTTCAGTAAGCCCATTGCAAAGGGATTCGGTGTGTAGTTCCACTCAGTGGCTAAAGCTTTGACCTTTGCAATGATTTCAGGACTCAGGTCGTAATGATCTTTTAAAGCCCGGGAAACAGTTGAGATTGATACTCCTAACTCTTTAGCAATGTCTTTTAAAGAAACTCTTCTTTTGGTCATTTTTTCATTTTAGATACAAACTAAATCTAAGGGAAATTCACACAAGGCTTTGCGCAAAGGATTGCGTGAATAAAATTTGCAATTTTCTTGTGACTATTTTTTTATTTTTTTAAAATTAACTGTATAGGATATCAAATTTATAAAATAATAACATGGATTTCACGCGGGAAGGAATTTTAATTAGCGATAGTTTTAGCGAATCTTTATCGATGTATTCGCCTATAGTATTTGATCAGTGCCAGCGCAATCGAATGAATTCTATTAAAGATGCATTTTACCAGGCATATCTGTTTTCTCATCAAACCATAATTCCAACTACTAAATATATAAATCTAAAATGAAAACTCTAAACCTATGACCACAAGCTTTAGTAAATCCTGGGTAAGGTCTTTTTGCAAAAGGCACGCACCCAAATCGAAAACCCTTTGTATTACATTCCTATTATGTGGGTTTGTGTTGCAAGGCTTAGCGCAGACTACTGTTACAGGTACCGTAACGGACTTTGAGGGAGAATCCCTGCCTGGCGTAAACATTATAGTAAAAGGAACTACAGATGGAACCATCACTGATATTGACGGAAACTACACATTTTCCGTTCCTTCTGACGCGGTTTTGGTATTTAGCTATATTGGCTATCTGTCGAATGAGATTGAGGTAAAAAGCCAATCAGTTATAAATGTGGAGTTGGTGCCTGATGTCACCCAACTGTCTGAACTGGTGGTAGTTGGCTACGGGCAGCAGAAGAAAGAAACCCTAACAGGTTCTGTATCCAATATCTCCGGGGATGTGATAGCTAAGAGCCCCTCCGGAAACGTCTCCAATTCTCTAGCGGGAAGACTTCCAGGCTTGGCTGTGGGCCAACGCTCAGGTGAACCAGGCAGAGATGATCCTAATCTTTTTATTAGAGGAACCGCTTCATTTTACTCCGATGATCCTGAAAATCCTAATGACATTGCCCGGGTAAATGCACCTCTAGTGATTATAGATGGAGTTCCGCGGGATAATATGAGTAGGATGAATCCCGACGATATTGAGAGCATCTCTGTGCTTAAAGATGCCTCTGCTGCTATTTATGGAGCTCGTGCCGCTAATGGTGTAATTCTGATCACTACCAAAAGAGGAACCAAAGGCAAACCTGTTTTTGGCTTTTCTTATAACCACGCATTTCAACGCCCCACAAAGTTACTTGATATGCTGGACGCTGCTACCTTTGCTCAAGTGTATAATGAGGGGCAATGGTACCGTGAAGATCGACCTGGGCCTGAGGATTTTTCGCCAACTTTTACTGACGATATGATTCAGAGATATGCCAACGGGTCTGATCCCGTCCGATTTCCCAATACAAATTGGGTAGACGAAGTACTTAAGCCATATTCTTCCCAAAAGAGATTGAATCTCTCGGTCAACGGTGGTAGCGAGGCTCTTAGATACTTCCTTTCTTTCGGTACTCTGTCTCAGGATGGACTCTTAAGGAATGACCCTACTGCCTACGAACAATACAATATGCGTGTTAAAGTCGATGTGAATCTTACAGATAATCTTACGGTGGGCGCCAATGTGTCAGCCATACTGAACAATAAGAAATTTTCATCTGTGGCTACCGATCAAGAGAATTTTGTGAATTTTCATAATATATACCACGCGAATCCGACATTGGTTGCCCGGTATCCAAATGGTTTGATAGGGGCAGGCCGGTTAGGAGAAAATCCGCTTTTGCTCAACCAGAGGGGGTATTTTTCCAGAGATGAGGCACCGATTTACTCCTCATTTACTGCTTCCTATAAAGTGCCATTTGTAAAAGGGCTTAAATTAGAGGGTAGCTATAATTACGATTTAAACAATCAGATTCAGAAGCGATGGCGGCTGCCATACTACTATCATGAGTATGTTGCAGCTGACGATGAGTACAAACGAACAATGGGAACAGGCGTTACAAGTCCTGAATTGACTGAGAGGCGTAGCAGGTGGAAGACTCAGCTGTACAATCTGAGAGTAAATTACGAAAAGACTTTCGGTAAGCATCATGTGGGCATACTCTTAGGAACTGAGCAACAGAAGAATACCTATGATTGGGTAGAAGCCTTCCGTCGGAATTATGTAAGCACGGCGATAGACCAAATAAACGCTGGGAGTAACGATCCTGAGGATAAGAATAATGGAGGTACAACTGTGATCGGTGGCTACAATAATTATTTTGGTCGGCTAAACTACGACTTTGATGGGAAATACCTTGTTGAGTTTCTTTTTCGATATGATGGGTCACAGATATTTCCGGAAAAAGGGCGATATGGCTTTTTTCCTGGTATCTCAGCCGGATGGCGGTTGTCAGAGGAATCCTTTATCCGTGATAACTTTGACTTTGTAAACCATTTAAAAATTCGCGGTTCATACGGGCAAATAGGAAATGACAGAGTAGGAGCTTATCAGTATCTACAGGCATTTACCTTCCAAGACAGCTATTATTTTGGAGGAGGAGTCGCTCCAGGCATCAGACCCGATGTCTTACCAAACGCTGACATTACCTGGGAGGTGAGTAAAAAGACAGATTTAGGTATAGAAGGCTTATTTTGGGGAGGGTTGCTGGGTTTTGAATATACCTGGTGGCGGGAAAACAGATCTAACATTTTGGCTCCAAGAAATGCCTCTATAAGTAATGTTTTCGGGTTTCCGGGACTTCCTGATGAGAATATAGGAAAGGTGAAAAACAGGGGTTTCGAATTAGTATTGACCCATAAAAATTCCATCGGTCAACTCGATTATCAGGTATCTGCAAATACTGCGTTCGCAAGGAACGAAATAGAGTTTATGGATGAAGTGCCAAATCAGGAGTCTTATAAGAACCGAACCGGGCGTCCGGTCGGCGCAGGATTGTTTTACAAAGCCGATGGTATATTTAATACTGAAGAAGAACTGGCTGGATATCCTCATTTTGATAATGCACAAGTTGGGGACATAAGAATAGTCGATTTGAATGACGATGGTGTAATTAACGAGCAGGATGAGTTTAGATCCAAATACTCTCCAATTCCAGAATATATTTTTGGGATGAGCTTTGATTTTCAGTATAAAAATTTCGATTTGAGCCTGTTTTTTCAAGGTCAGACAAATGCTTACAATTACGACGATCGATTCGGTCTTTTGGGAAATTCCGCATACGACAACGCAACAGTTGAAAGGGCAACAGACCGCTGGACAGTCGACAATCCAGATGGTACAATGCCACGTGCTGACGGAAACGCGCCAGGCAATAATACAATGTGGCAATTTGACGCAACTTTCGTCAGATTAAAGACAGTAGAACTGGGATATTCACTGCCGAACGATTTTATCTCTAAGGTGGGATTGACAGATGCCAGATTCTATGTGAGCGGATTTAACATGTTTACCTGGGCTAAGGAAATCAAGTGGGCTGATCCGGAAGCTCAGGGAGGGTTTCGATATTACCCACAATTACGTGTAATTAATATTGGTGCTAGTATTAAATTTTAAGCTGAATAACAATGAAAAAATTAATAATAATCGTATTCGTGTTGTCATCATTGATAAGTTGTAATGATGACATATTGGACATTGAACCGCAAGATAAAATAGCGGGAACAGCAGTTTGGGGAGATGAAGGTCTTATCAAAGCCTATCACAACGGCTTGTACCATAGTGTTCTGCATGGTTTTAAAATACACATGCAATCAAAAGCGACAGATGAGGCCTATTGTGCTATAAACTTCGATATAGGAAATATCCCTACCGGTGCTATTAATCCTGGTAACGTTACTAGTGTGGCAGTCAACCATTGGACCGGAGGAGGAAATCTTTATTATTGGAATGTCGGCTTCCAGTTTATTAGGAAGATCAATGTGTTTCTATCAGAAATGGCAGAGGAGGAAGCAATAGAGTTCGAAGATAAACCCAGATTGATAGCGGAGGCAAAGTTTTTAAGGGGATATATATACTTCTCTTTAATTGAAAGATTTGGCGGCGTGCCCATAGTTCGGGAGACTTATGATCTGGGCGCCGAACAAAGCTTTACCCGTAACACATTCGAAGAATGCGTGGAATTCATAGAGGAAAATCTGGCGGAGGCAATTCCTGATTTGCCAGCAAGGTATGCTGCAACAGATGCAAACTTCGGGCGGGCAACGGCGGATGCATGCAAGGCATTGCGATCACGCTTGTTTTTGTATGCTGCCTCGCCGCTTTTTAATCCGTCTAATGACCAGGCGAAGTGGCAAAGAGCGGCCGACGCAGCTGAAGCTTTATTAACCAGTGGTTATGAATTACATCCCGACTATACAACGCTTTTTAACCAACCGACTGGATCACCAAATAATGAGATGATTTTTGTAAGGCCTTATGCGGCCGTTGCAGGTGGTTCTCACACTGCGCCTATGGACAATCTCAATAGACGGTATGGTGCCTATGGCGGATGGTGGGCTAGTAATGGCCCTTCTCAGAATCTTGTAGATGATTATGATATGATTAATGGAGAGCCTGCTTTTATTTATCCTGGAGGTGTGAAAACAATCAATCCGGATTCTGGATATGATCCACAGGATCCCTATGTAAACCGTGATCCTCGTTTTGACGCAACTATCATACATGATGAATCAACCTATCACGGGGATGTGCACGAAATGTGGGTAGCATCGGACGGAGAATCCCACGGATTCGACTCCTACCGACAAAGCGGGGACAATCCTCGATCAAATTATGTGCTTAAAAAATTTATGCCTGGCGCTGATGTTCCGTTGAGCTGGCAGGAACCTTATACCAACCCCTGGATCGTATTCCGATTAGGTGAAATATACCTGAATTATGCAGAAGCAAAATTTGAATTGGGCGACGAAGGTACTGCCAGGGAGTATATTTCTAAAGTGAGAGCGAGAGTGGGAATGCCTAAAATACCAGACGAAGTAGTTGGGGAAGAGCTGAGAAGGAGGCTGTATAACGAACGAAGGATCGAGCTGGCTTTTGAAGAACACAGGTATTGGGATCTACGAAGATGGAAACTTGCCATGGAGGTTGAAAATCAGCCAATTTATGGAATGGATATTTTTAAAGACGTAGATACCGGCGAAAAAACTTATTCTCCCGTAAAATTGCTGGAAAGACAGTTTGAAGAAAAGATGTATTTGCTTCCTATTGAAGCCGATGAAATTTTACGTAACGAAGGTATGGAACAAAATCCTGGATATTCTGGAAGTTAAGAACAAGTTGAAAAATAGTAACTGGGCGCACCGCCCGGTTACTATTTAATTTATTAGGAGAATATCAGCTTGACTGATATTTCTGTCTTATAGACGAGGACGCTTTCTCCAAAGGCCATCTTCAAGATTTTCTATCTTTCAAGACTGGAGGCAGCGCTCCGAAAAGGGCGATTTACGGTAGATATCTCGGTTGGGGACAAGGAGCAGGCTTACGAAGCTAAGTTGTTTACAAGATCAATTCAGGTGTCCATTTTAATAACAAATGCTAATAGTAATTAAATTGTAATAGAACTGGTAATTGATAAATGTTTTATTTACATTTAATAATAGCCGTTCATCAAAATAAGTAAGAGAGGAACTTCACAATGGAGTATCTTCGAAAATCATAAGTATTAATGAAAAAAAATAACAGTTACTCAATGAGGAAATTTTTGTGTTTCGTATTGTTAACAATTACTACAAATGCATTTTCACAGGACAATAAGGCGCTAAAACTCTGGTATGACGATCCTTCGGGTGACGTATGGGAAAACGCACTACCTATCGGAAACGGCAGACTGGGTGCAATGGTTTTCGGAAATGTTGGACAGGAAATCATTCAACTCAATGAGCATACAGTTTGGTCGGGTAGCCCAAATAGAAATGACAATCCCGATGCGCTTGCCGCTCTTCCGGAAATTCGAAAATTAATTTTTGAAGGAAAGCAGAAGGAGGCAGAAGTATTGGCGGGGAAAACAATCCAAACGAAGAAGTCGAACGGACAAATGTTTCAGCCGGTTGGTAGTTTGAACCTTTATTTCGATGGCCATAACGCTTATACTGATTATTACCGGGAGTTGGACATTGAAAAAGCTGTCACCAAAACTTCCTACAAGGTTGATGGTGTAACTTATACAAGAGAAATGTTGGCATCTTTTTCTGATGATGTTGTTATGGTACGTCTGACAGCGGATAAACCACGAAATATTTCTTTTACCGCTTCTTTTTCAACGCCCCAGCCAAAAGCAACAATTAAAGCTACGAGCAAAAATGAACTGACCATTTCAGGAACAACGATAGATCATGAGGGTGTAGAGGGCAAAGTAAAGTTTAAAGGAATAGCACGAATTAAACTTGAGGGAGGGGTTTCATCTTTCAATGACACTGCGCTTGTTGTGAAAAATGCTGATGCGGCAACTATCTATATTTCTATTGCAAGCAACTTTAATAATTATAAAGATATCAGTGGCGACGAAAATAAAAGAGCGGAGAGCTATTTACAGAAAGCCTACAAAAACTCTTACGAAAAAATTTTAGAAAAACACGTTGCTGCCTATCAGCAATATTTTAACCGCGCAAGCCTCGATTTGGGTAGAACTGAGGCGGCTGATTTACCCACTGACGAGCGGTTGAAAAACTTTCGTTCAGGCAACGATCCGCATCTCGTAACCCTTTACTATCAATACGGGAGATATCTTTTGATTTCGTCATCGCGTCCCGGAGGGCAACCAGCCAATCTACAGGGAATATGGAACAGACAACTTTATCCGCCCTGGGATAGTAAGTACACAATTAACATTAATGCGCAAATGAATTACTGGCCGGCGGAAAAAACTAATCTTGCCGAATTGCATGAACCTTTTCTTCAAATGGTAAGGGAAATGTCAGAGGCGGGTCAGGAAACAGCGAAGGTAATGTATGGTGCAAGAGGCTGGATGGCGCATCACAATACAGATATTTGGCGCATAACTGGCCCTGTAGATGCTATATTCTGGGGAATTTGGAGTGGTGGCGGAGGATGGACCAGCCAACATCTGTGGGAACACTATTTATATAGCGGTGATGACAAGTTTTTGGCCTCTGTTTATCCTGTTTTGAAAGGAGCCGCCATGTTCTATGTAGACTTTCTGGTAGAGCATCCGGAACACGGATGGCTAGTGGTTAATCCCGGTACGTCGCCTGAAAATGCACCGGCAGCACACGGCGGGTCTTCTTTAGATGCTGGAACGACAATGGACAATCAAATTGTATTTGACGTTTTTAGCACAGCAATGCAGGCAGCGAAGATCTTGAATAAAGATGCAGCTTTTGTCGACACTTTAAAGCAAATGCGTGACCGCTTACCTCCCATGCATATTGGTCAACACGGTCAGTTACAAGAATGGCTAGAAGATATTGATTCTCCGGATGATAAACATAGGCATATTTCACACTTATATGGCTTGTTCCCATCTAACCAAATTTCCCCCTACCGCACACCAAAATTACTAAGTGCTGCTAAAACTACGCTTATACATCGCGGTGATGTGTCTACTGGTTGGAGCATGGGTTGGAAGGTCAACTGGTGGGCCCGGATGTTAGACGGCAATCACGCATATAAATTGATTCAAAACCAGCTTTCGCCAGTAGCCTCGAAAAAGTTCGGAGAAGGAGGTGGTTCTTATAACAATCTTTTTGATGCCCACCCCCCGTTCCAGATTGATGGCAACTTCGGCTGTACTTCCGGAATCGCGGAAATGCTCATGCAGAGTGCAAATGGTGCGGTTCACTTACTTCCTGCGTTGCCTGATGTTTGGGATAAGGGCAGTGTTTCCGGGTTACGAGCCAGGGGCGGTTTTGAGATTGTAGACATGGAATGGCATGAAGGAAACCTTACTAGAGTTGTCATTAAGTCGAAAATTGGAGGTAACCTTCGAATAAGGACCCCGAATGCGTTAAAATTCGTAGATGACACATCGCTGGTTGTAGCCTCAGGAGAAAATAAGAACCGGTTTTATTTTGTTGAAGAAACACCCGTTCCGGTTATATCACCTGACGCAGAGATTGAGTTGCTTGAATTGAAGGAAACCTCACTTTACGATATACAAACTAAAAAAGGGGAAACTTATACACTTGTTGTCTCTGAATAGACAACTAATCTTACTGATCCGGAAAGGATTGATAGAAAGTAAGTAAGAGTTTTCGGGCAGAAGAGTGTATTCGACTAGGCCGCCTGACTACATATTTAGACTAACTATGTCAATATTGAATCGACTTATAACTGAATTGTTACCATATACTTTTCGCCCTTACGATATGACGACTTTTCTTCGTATCATCTTAATATTTCTTATTTTTTCATTTGAAAGCCAGGCGCAGAATAACAAAGCTATTCCTGTTCTGATTGTTGACGGATTCAGCAATCATGATTGGAAGCAAACTACACTTGTTACCAAAACGATATTGGAGAAAAGTGGTCGTTTTCAAGTAGATGTGAGCACAATTCCTACAGACAGCCTGGCACTTGCAAACTGGCTTCCGCAGTTTGATAAGTACAAGGTGGTAGTTCAGAATACCAATAATATCCATAATACGGATTTGAGGTGGCCTTTGCAGGCAGCAATTGCTCTGGAAAACTACGTGAAGAATGGGGGTGGCTTATATATTCTTCATTCTGCCAATAATGCTTTTCCGCATTGGGAAGAATATAATAAGATGATCGGGATGGGTTGGAGACAGGTAAACGTGGGATTTGCATTGGAGATAGATGCTCACAAGAATATCGTCCGCCATGCCCCGGGAGAAGGTAAAGGCACCAGCCATGGCGACCGTTTCAATGCGCTAATTCAAATTATGAACAGACATCCAATTAATAAAGGATATCCGGATGCTTGGCAGACGGTAAATACGGAGGTTTATAGTTATCCACGCGGACCTGCGGAAAATCTCACGATACTATCCTATGCTTATGACAGTACTGATACTCAGAAGATGTGGCCCGTGGAGTGGGTAGTGGATTATGAAAAAGGTCGGGTTTATAATTCAAGTTTGGGGCATCTTTGGCATGGGGAAACGTATCCGCCAGCATATCAGTGTGTAGGATACCAGACCACAGTTGTGAGGGCTGCCGAATGGCTTGCTACAGAAAAAGTGACCTATCCGGTGCCTCCGGATTTTCCCGCTAAAGAATTACCGAGCCTTAATCCTGAACCATATCCGAACCATGATTAACCCGAACAATTCGTAATTTTTTGATTATGTAAGTGCATATAAAATTATTAATAGTGTATAACCGCATATCCCCTAATAGCAGAATGGAAAAAACCACTTTTAAAAAAGGTATAATGACGAGCAGCTTAAAATGATGGTTTCCCCCGCGAATATGAAATACTTTATGGAAATAGTTCTGACTCAAAAGATTTGAAAGTGCAAAAGATTACGATTCAATAATGATGATAATTATTTACCTAAAACTCAAAACCTAAAACCAAAACAAGTATGAAGCAGAATTTTACATTATTGCTAATTTTGACCTTCTTTTCACACGTCGGGTTGGCACAATCCACCCAAAAGAAGGTAGTTGAAGACTTCAAGCCCTCTTCTGTAAATCAAATTGGGAAAGAATATCCACAAGTTAATTCTGAAGGTAGGGTGCGCGTTCGCATTGAAGCGCCCGAGGCAAAAAATGTCCAACTTGATATTGGTGCCGTAAAATATGATTTGGTTAAAGATGCGGAAGGCTTTTGGACTGGCGAATCTGCTCCACAAGACGAAGGTTTCCACTATTATCAGCTCAACATTGACGGAGCATCGGTACCCGATCCGGGAAGTTTATATTTCTTCGGAGCAAGTCGCTGGGGAAGTGGCATTGAAATTCCGGCAAGTGACCAGGATTTTTACGCCCTCAAAAATGTGCCACATGGACAGGTTCGGGAGCATATTTACTACTCCAAAACCAATGACACTATGCGTCGCTCTTTTGTATATACGCCTCCCGGATACGACAATGATTTGAATAAACGCTATCCAGTCTTGTATTTGCAGCATGGTGGTGGTGAGAACGAAACGGGTTGGTCGGCACAGGGGAAAGCTGGCCTGATTATGGACAATCTTATTGCCGAAGGGAAATCCAAACCTTTTATTATCGTAATGGACAATGGAAACTGGAGGCCAAGCGGTGGGGGTGCTCGACGCGTTGAAGGGCAACCGTGGCCACCTAAGGGATGGGCCGATGGCTTTATGAATACCTTGTTAAAGGATATTATTCCCATGATTGATGCGAACTATCGTACCTTAGCTGATCAAAAGAACAGGGCAATGGCAGGGCTATCGATGGGCGGTATGCAAACTCGCGTGATAACGCTGGCTAATCCTGATGTTTTCTCCCATGTGGGTATGTTCAGCGGTGGCAGTTTTAGCGTGGAGGATGTCGAGAAAGCACCTGGTTTCCAGGAGAAAGTGAAGGTTCTATTCGTAAGTTTTGGTAGCCACGAACTTGAAAACAGGAGGGGAGGCTTTGGAGGCGATCCAAAAGAAAATACCGAAGATCTGAAGAAGCTTGGCATGAATACCCATTTTTATGTTTCGCCTAAAACCGCCCACGAATGGCAGACCTGGCGAAGGAGCCTTTATCAATTTGCACCACTTTTATTTAACTAACTAAAAACAAAAAGATATGGAGAAATTTTATTTGACCATTATTTCATTTATAATACTTTCTACCACCGTCTGTTCTGCGCAAACAGAAAAATCTAAGGTCGTGGAAGATTTTAAACCTACATCGGTTAACCAGCCTGGGCATGAATATCCACAGGTAAATTCCGAAGGTCGTGTACGGACGCAGATATCAGCGCCCGATGCCAATTATGTACAGCTTGATATTGGTGGCGTAAAATATGACCTTGTAAAGGATGAGAACGGTGTTTGGACCGGCGAATCTGAACCGCAGGACGTCGGCTTTCATTATTACCAGTTAAACATCGACGGTGCTTCGGTACCAGATCCTGGTAGTCTATTCTTTTTTGGGGCTTGTCGTTGGGGAAGCGGCATCGAGGTTCCTTCAGATGATCAGGATATATTTGCATCAAAAGATGTGCCTCATGGCCATGTCGACGAAATTCTTTTTCCATCTAAAAGCACCAATTCCTCAAAACGTGCATTTGTTTATACTCCTCCGGGGTACGATAAAGAATCATCGAAACGATTCCCAGTATTGTACTTGCAACACGGCTATTGCGAAAATGAAACTTCATGGCCAAGCCAGGGGCGTGCCAATTTTATTATGGATAATCTAATAGCTGAGGGCAATGCCAAACCATTTATCATTGTAATGACTTACGGAATGACCAACGAAATTGAATTCGGTGGCCTTCGCGATTTTGATATCAAACCATTTCAAACTGTTTTGATAGACGAACTGATCCCTTACATCGATGCCAACTATCGTACATTGGCCAATCAGGAAAACCGTGCGATGGCCGGTCTTTCAATGGGAGGATTTGAAACAAAGTTGATCACCTTAAACAGACCCGATGTATTTTCATATTATGGCTTGTTTAGCGGCGGTGTTTATAGTCCGGAAGATATCAAAGATCATAAAAACCTGAACCTTGTTTTCTTGAGTTGTGGCAGCAAAGAAAGACCTGATGGCGTGAAAAATGCTGTAGCGGAATTGAAAAAAGCCGGAGTCAATTCAGTATCCTACATATCTGAAGGTACTGCGCATGAATTTCATACCTGGCGCCGTAGTTTGCACGCGCTTGCTCCACTTCTGTTCAAGTAATTGAGATTTAATATTAGCAAGCCATCCCCTCTTTGTTGGAGAGGGGATGGCTTGCTTTAAAGGATTCTGGGGAAGATTAGACAAAATGGACTAAAAAGCACATTAAAAAACAATTATAAACGAATGAAATCGACATTAAAAATTCAGGTTCTAATTTTACCCTAATTGAAGATGTCCGAAAGACTCCGGACTCACGGAGAATTTTTAATCAAAGAATCTCCCGAAGAGATCCCTTTGGGGCATTTAGCCATCAACATCAATAATATACACATGAAATACATACCAATAGTCGCCATCGTTTTGCTCTTAGGTTTTGGCAACATGAGCTTTGCGCAAACAGGAGACGTGAAAGAAGACTTTAAACCCTCGGAGGTAAACCAGCCTGGAAAATCATTTCCTCAGGTGAATTCTGAAGGGAGGGTACGGACTCAAATTTCGGCACCCGATGCAAAATACGTTCAGTTAGATATCGGTGGTGTGAAATATGATCTTGTTAAAGACGAGAATGGTGTCTGGACAGGCGAATCGGCTCCACAGGATGAAGGTTTTCATTATTATCAACTGAATATCGACGGCGCTTCGGTTCCTGATCCAGGTTCTAAATATTTTTACGGTGCTGGACGATCGGGGAGCGGAATTGAAATTCCAGCGAATGATCGGGAGATCTATGCCATGAAAGATGTGCCGCACGGCTTGGTAAGCGAATTGAATTATTATTCAGATATTACCCAAACATGGAGGCGTAGTTTTGTGTACACACCCCCGGGTTACGAGACAGACCCGAAAAAGCGCTACCCTGTACTTTACCTTCAACATGGAAGTTTCGAAGACGAAACCGGATGGCCTGGGCAAGGTAAAGCCAACCTGATTCTTGATAACTTAATTGCAGCTAAAGAAGCAAGCCCGATGATCATCGTAATGGACAACGGTTATGCTTTTAAACCTACCGAAGGGCAAGCTGCCAACAATTCGTCCCGACCCGCAATGGTTTTCGAAGATGTGATGATCAAGGAGATTATTCCTATGATAGACAGCCGATTCCGTACCCTGGATAATCGAGAAAACCGCGCTATTGCCGGTTTATCGATGGGCGCCAATCAGACCATGCGGATTATTATGAACAATCTTGATAAATTTTCCCATTACGGAGGTTTTAGCGGGACATCAAATTATCCAAGTGCCGATGAAATTGATCCGGAAACCTTTCTCGATGGGAAGTTTAGCAACGGAGAGGCGCTTAACAAACAGCTCCAGGTTTTATTCCTTAGTTTAGGTACTACTGAACCCGAACCTTTTCCTGGTTCAATAGGAGCATTTCGAAAGATGCTCGACAAGCAAGGTATCGAACATAAATATTACGAATCGCCAGGCACGGCACATGAATGGCAAACCTGGCGACGGTCCTTGCATCAATATGCCCAATTATTGTTTAAATAAGCTTTAAATATGCAGATGAATAAGAGAGTACGACAATGGTTCTTTATAACCTTGAGTAATCATTTTGCGATCTTTGGGTTGTTTATGTTGTTTTGGGCGACTTCAGTAGGATTTGCTAAAGCGCAATTGATAGACGGGAGTATTCCGGCACCAACCAACATCAATCAGAACCAGTGTCCATGCATCATGCCCAACAATAGTGTGGTATTTCAGGTAAAGGCACCAAACGCTGGCAAACTTCAGATTGATTTGGGGAAAAAGTATGACATGGAAAAAGATGCCGACGGTATTTGGACCGTTCGTACTGAACCCATTGAACCCGGATTTCACTATTACTTTCTGGTTATTGATGATGTTCCGGTTGCCGATCCCGCAAGCCAATCATTTTATGGAACAGGAAAAATGGCCAGTGCCATTGACGTACCGGAAAAGGGCGTGGATTTCTATGACGTAAAGAATGTGCCTCACGGTGCCATCAGTTCTAAGCATTATTACTCCGACGTAACGGATAATTGGAGAAGACTTTTTGTCTATACACCCCCGGGTTACGATAAGAGTATTGATGAGAAGTTTCCTGTCGTTTATGTTCAACATGGTGGGGGCGAAGACGAGACAGGCTGGGTTACCCAGGGTAAAATAGATATTATCCTTGATAACTTGATTGCTGATGGAGAAGCTTTACCCATGATCCTTGTAGTAGCAAATGGAAATGTTGGGATGGGTTTTGGCGGATATAGCAGCGAAGGAATGACCGCCTTCAAGAAAGAAATGACGGAAAATATAGTCCCGTTTATTGACGAAAACTATAGAACGCTTACCAACGCTAAAAGTCGTGCCATTTGTGGCCTGTCGATGGGTGGCGGTCAGTCGTTTTACGTTGGCTTAGAAAGCCTCGATCAGTTTGGATCAGTCGGTATTTTTAGCTCCGGACTTTTCGGAGGCATCAGAACTGTCCCAGGGAATGCTTTCGATGCCGAGAAGGAAATTCCCGGCCTGCTTTCAAAATCCACTGAATTCAATAAGAAAATCGACTTGTTTTATATTTCCTGCGGAGAGGGAGACTCCAGGATAGACCATACCAAAGAAGCCGTAGAGAAAATGAAAGAAAGCGGATTAGACGTCGCTTTCAATTCTTTCCCCGGCGATCACGAATGGCAGGTCTGGAGAAAGTCAATACACGATTTCACATCAAGAGTGTTTAAATAGAATAAACTTAATATGAAGAAAATTAGAGCTTATACATTAAATTGTTTTAGTACACAGATCAAGGTCATATCAAAAGGATACATGATCCTTTCCTTTTTATTAGTGCCGGCTTTTGCATGGAGCCAACAGGCGAATGTTAATCTTGATTACAACCCGCAGGAAGATACAGAAGGTCTTATTCCTTTTAGTGCCGCTGTAAATTCACCGGAGGTTCACGACGACAGAACGGTAACTTTTCGATTGAAAGCTCCCAACGCAAAAGAAGTAAGTTTGAACCGTGGCGCCATTACCACCATCTTGGGTAAAGGAAATGAGTTGATACCATTTGTGAAGGGGGATGACGGGATATGGACGCTGAAGATCGGTCCACTTCCACAGGATATGTACGCCTATCATTTTATTGTAGATGGAATGCAGATTGCGGATCCGAGTAATACGATCGCTGCTTTTACTGCCATGCCTCCCTACAGTCAGTTAATTGTGCATGGTGACGGCCCGGCTTATTATGATGCAAAAAATGTACCTCACGGCCCCGTAACACGTCATATTTACCATTCAGATGTTACAGAGGGGGAGCGTGAACTGTATGTATACACCCCGCCCGCTTATGATAAGGATAAAAAATATCCTGTTTTATATTTGATGGGAGGAAGCGGTGAATTACCATCTAATTGGATATATGATGGAAGGGTTAATTTAATTATGGATAATCTGCTGGCTGAAAATAAAGCTGAACCCATGATTATTGCCATTCTCAACAATCAGGTAATTCACAGAAATCATCCCCGCCATGCGGAGCTTACTTTTGATATTCTGGAAAGAGAGCTTAGAGAGCACATTGTTCCCTTAGTAGACGAAACTTATAATACCATCAAGGACCCTAAAGGCAGGGCAATTTCAGGATTGTCTATGGGTGGTCGTCACAGCATGTTTATTGGCTTCCGATCGCTCGATCTTTTTGCAAATTTTGGTATTCTTAGTGCCGGTGATGAAGATGCGGAAACATCTCTTAAACAGTTTTTAAATGACCCAAAAGTCCATGACAAGGTAGATTATCTCTTTGTGGGCCAGGGTAAAAAGGAGGCGGAGGGTTTCTTTAATCGCAGAGCTCAGGGGCTCCATGATGCGCTGGACAAGCATAAAATTGAGCACGAATATTATATCGGCGGTGAAGGAGGGCATGACTGGTCTACCTGGCGTCACCTATTGTATTATCGGTTCTTACCAAATTTATGGAAAGACTAATCATTTGATCAAAAAAATAAAGATGAAAATAATCAATTATTTATTCCTTACATTTTTAGCCTCCGGCCTCCTTTCCTGCGCCGAGCCGCCGGCCGGTCAGGTTAAGGTTGAAGGTGGAACTATCCAGGGTGTTGTTACTGAAGATTTATCTATTTATAAAGGAATTCCGTTTGCGGCTCCACCGGTGGGAGATTTGCGTTGGAAGGCTCCACAACCCGTTGAAGAATGGGAGGGCGTAAAGCAAACCACCGAATATGCTCCGGCACCTATGCAAGGTGGAAATCCAGCGTCTGGTAAAAGCGAGGATTGCCTCTACCTCAATGTTTGGACTCCTGCTAAATCTCCGGAAGAAAAACTTCCAGTATTGGTTTGGATCTACGGTGGTGGGTTCAGTTTTGGCTCCACATCCGATCCTGTTCATAACGGAGAGCACCTCGCCCGCAAGGGAGTAGTATTGGTAAGCATCGCTTATCGTGTTGGGCAACTCGGCTTTTTGGCGCATCCTGAATTAAGTTCCGAAAGTCCTGACGGTGTTTCGGGCAACTACGGATTACTTGATCAAATCGCGGGTTTGCAATGGATACAAAAAAATATCTCGGCCTTTGGAGGCGATCCTGATAAAGTGACCATATTTGGTGAATCGGCAGGTGGTATTGCGGTAAGCATGCTGTGCGCATCGCCCCTTGCGAAAGGATTGTTTCATGGTGCTATTTCCCAAAGCGGCGGGTCCTTTGGACCTACACGTCCGACTACCTTTCCTGGTGAAAACATGAAAAGTCTTGAGCAGGCAGAACAGGATGGGGTTGATTATGTACAAAGGGTTGGTGCTTCGTCAATAGCTGAGCTGCGTGAAATTGAAGTCGATTCGCTTCCATTCGGCATGGGAATGGGAGGTGCCTGGCCCATTGTCGATGGCCACGTTGTTCCGGACGATCAATATAAATTGTATGAAGCCGGAAAATACAACGATGTTCCCGTCTTGATTGGTTATA
>CAMPJM010000022.1 GCA_946886805.1 uncultured Flammeovirgaceae bacterium
TATTTACGGTAAGTTCACTGATATTGAGGTGCTTATGGACAAGGTGTTTCCTCCAGAACCAGATTGCTTTCAAAATTGAGCAAGCTTTTGTTTTTGAATAGCATCTTTTCATTTTCATAAATAACCTCACCAAATCCTTCTACAAAGGTGTCTTCTCGTTTTAGAAAAGCAATTTCCCTTTCTGATTCCTTTCCTTCTGATTGGAATTTATAAACTGCAAAAATGGTATCTCCATGCATTTCTCCGTTTATAGAGCCTTCATTATCATCTTTTTCAAAAAAGTTGTAAGTGAGATTACCCGTTACAATATTGTCGTCTACTTTGATATTCAATAGAATACTATCGCTATTATGGATGTAGGCATAACACGACAAGGGTTCAGTAATTGACGAGGCCTCTTCCTTTATGTTTTGTGTGTTATTGCAAGCAGCAAATAAGAAGATTAAAAAAAGATAATAACAGGAACGTTTTTTCATGTCTATTGAAGGTAGAATAAATTAAGCCATTTTTTATCCAAAACACAATTTTTTGCACTCGTATTTTGGACGTGAATACTTTAAGGAAGTAGGCTACGAACTTAATACAAGCAAAACATTAATAAAAGAAAGATTTTAAATCTTATCAATGAAAAGGAAGAATTACACCTTGCCAAAAACAGATATTCTATCATCATTAAAAACGACTGAGTTTTTGGATGTGCAATTCTTTTTTTCAGGAGCCGTGTGGAATTACTCTTTTAGTACCATATCAATGCACATAACTGCGCCCAGTATCAACAATCGTAGTTTGCTATCCTGAGGCACTTTTTCATCGATACTCAGCATGTAATTATCAGCCGAAGTAAATAGTTCCTTGCCAATCCCGCTCCATTTTTTTGTAACGTGAGCAAATTCAGTGTTATCCCTTATAAATTTAAAATCCCGGCTTGTCCATTTACCTTTAAGCATGCAAAGTTCCTTTTCGTTTTCGTCCAGCACTTTAAATTTACCGCCTATCGAAAAGAATTGCTGTTTGAATTTTCCTATTACCAAATTATTTTCATCTAATACTTCAACCTTGGACTTGAAAAAGGAAATACCCCGCTTTACCGTTAAAATGGTTTGTCCTTCAGGGGTTTTTACTACAATGTTAAATGGTGTAATTTTTTTATAATCGGTAAACCGTAGCAATTTGGTAAAAAAGCCTAAGTTTTCTTCTCGGCAGTTTAACAGGAGTTCTTTCGTGGCCGGATGAAATATATCAAAGTTGTTTGCCGCTTTGAACATACCAGTATGCTCTTTTACAAAGAATTGATTTAAATTAAGTACAGAATTCATGGATAATTTTTAGGGTAAAATTATTTTTTTAATGTTTAAAAACTTTGAAGAACGGCTAAATTACTGAATTTATGTTTGTAAAATTTTCATGGATCTATTAAACAATACCTGTACAAGATTTGCGGCACATATTCATAATTCGCCAAAGTCTTCGAGCTTTATCCAGAATGAGGATTGAAAGTAACACACGCTACCAAAGGAACCCGGTGCAAAGTGGATTGCAGGTGTTCACTAACCACAAATTAATTTTAAATTATTTTTCGGAAAACGCTCTTGTAAAAAATGCAGAGCCGAAAAAAGATTCTATATTTGAAAATTCTTTCTGGGCTTGTCGATTTCCCTGATTTAAAGAAGGTGCATTTTTCAGCTAACACGATAGATTTCGGGAAAAGTATTCCCTATCATGTCAAAATAAGAATTTTTTTTAAACGTAAAACTATACCTGATGAACAAAAAGCTATTTTTAATTATTGGATGTTTATTTTATTCTCTCGGATCCTTTGCCCAAGTTGATACTGTTATCGTTCCAACCGATACCACATACTGGCGAAGATCTTTATCTACCGGAGCTAATCTAAATCAAGCTGCTTTCAGTGATAATTGGAAAGCGGGAGGTACCAACTCTATTGCCTTTGGGTTATTCCTGAATGCTAAAGCCAATTATAAGAAAAATAAGGACTCCTGGGATAATGAAATGCAACTTAAATATGGAATAGTGAAGAATGCAGGAGAGGATTTGAGGAAAAGTGTCGATGGAATATTTCTTGACTCAAAATATGGTTATGCCATCAGCGGCCATTGGAATTTATTTGTTTCGGGGAATTTTATTTCTCAGTTCGCCCCAGGTTATAACTATGATGTAGACGACGATGGGACCGATCTGCTAATTTCTAATTTTATGTCGCCCGGTTTTCTAACATTCGGATTGGGTTTTGAATACAAACCCGTTGAATGGTTCTCTTTACGGTTAAGCCCGATTTCTCCCCGATTTACTTTCCTTGCCGACGAGGAAGTAGGAGAGAATGAAAGATATGGTGTTCCGGTTGGCGAAAGCAGCAGAACAGAATGGCTGGCTGCTTTGGTTCAGGCTGATTTGGAGAAGGATATTGCTAAAAATTTGAACCTGAAAGTCAGCTATCAAGGATTTGCCAACTATGATAATTTGTCGTTTAACGCTATTGATCATCGATTGTTGACTATTTTATCTGCAAAAGTAAATAAGTTTTTAAGCGTAAACGTGACAGGAAATCTGCTCTATGATAGAGATCAGGATGATGATATCCAGTTTAGCCAGGGTCTTGCTTTGGGTATTTTTTACAATGTTCAAAATTTTGTTGATGAAAAAAAATAACTGCTCCTTCAATATCAATGGGAAATGGAAGACGGGTTTTGAAGCTATTACTGATATAGACGGGCGTGCTTTTACGTAAAAAGGAGTTAAATCTCATAGTCGAACTTGTAAGCTTTGGATATATATATAAACTGGGTGATATTTTATTCAATTGCTATTTTTCAAAATAAATAATTATATTGAAGAAGTTACGCTTAGTATTTAAATAAACACTCACTTTAATCAACTAAAACATGTTACAAGAATTTAAAAAGTTCGCCATGCGAGGCAACGTAATGGACCTTGCAATTGGTATAATCATTGGTGCGGCATTTGCGCAAATCGTCAATTCTGTAGTCAATGATTTGTTTCTACCAGTGGTAGGAAAGGTTATAGGGAACGTTGATTTCACAAACTTATACATTCCGTTGTCCGATGCCGTTGCAGAAGGACTATCTTTGGAAGAAGCCAAAGCACTGGGGCCTGTGTTTGCATGGGGAAATTTTGTTTCGGTGGTAATAAATTTCATTATTTTGGCATTCATTGTCTTTTTTGTGGTCAAAGGAATGAACTCGCTGATGAAGAAAAAAGCGGAGGCTCCTTCGGTCCCTCCAGCTCCCACTAAGGAAGAAGTATTGCTTACTGAAATGCGTGACGCTTTAAATAAATTAGTCGCTAAATAAATCGTGGATATCGGAAAACTGTTGGAATTCAATGATCCCCACATTAACTGATATTTTATAGATGAGAGATAGAAAGGCGGAAATCTCAGACGAGTTATCTGCCTTTCACGTTTAAATTAAAGCTACTTTACAATGGATTCCCGGAAAAATCGACTAATCGGCACCTGGGAATTTTTTAATGATATAATGTGATACAGATTAAAGAAGTCAGCAAATCATTCAAAGGGTTCACAGCCGTAAATAATCTAAGCCTGACCATTGATAAGGGGGAGTATTTAGCCTTATTGGGTCCAAACGGTGCAGGGAAGACAACACTAGTTGAAATGATTGAAGGCCTTCAATTTCCGGATGCGGGTGAGATATCGATCAATGAACTTAATTGGAAGTACGACAGTAAAAAATTGCGGAACCTCATAGGGCTTTCTCTACAGGAAACCAAGTTTATTGACAAACTAACAGTTTTTGAGACATTAGAGCTGTTTGGGAGCTTTTATGGCTTATCAAAGGGCAGGGCAGAGGAAATAATGAAGGTTGTAAACCTTGATTTAAAAAGAAAAGCCTATACGGTAAATCTTTCCGGAGGTCAGCGACAAAAGTTGGCTTTGGGAATAGCCTTACTAAACGATCCGCAGGTGCTTCTGTTAGATGAGCCTACCACCGGCCTTGATCCAAATGCGAGAAGGGAAATTTGGGATATCCTGCTTACCTTGAAAGAAGAAAAAGGGACAACCTTGATCCTCACTACCCACTATATGGAGGAAGCAGAACAACTGTGTGACAGAATTGTGATTATTGACAGTGGTAAAATACTAGGTGATGGCACTCTTGAATCTTTATTGGCTACATTTTCTAAAGGTGAAATTATTTCTTTTCAGGTTGACAGGAAAATAGGAGAGGAGGCTTTTGGAAAGCTCGAAGGAATACAAGAGGTGGTTTGGTTAAATGAAGAAGGGAAGGGACGCTTAATAGTAGATGATATTACCCAATCTCTGCCACAGTTTTTGGAGCTGCTAAAATTGCAAAACATTGAGCTTTTGGAGCTTGGGTCAAGAAAAAAAACGTTGGATGATTTATTTGTCGCTATGACGGGAAGGAGGCTGATTGAATAATTCATTAGTGAATCTGGTAATAGTTCAGTTTAAAGAGTTTTTTAGGGAGCCTGCCATTCTCTTTTGGGCATTGGTTTTTCCATTGGCGATTGCAGGAGTATTGGGCATTGCCTTTACCAAACAGGCGGAGCCAATAAGAAAGATAGCGATCATTAAAAGTGAAAATACTGAGAATAGTAAAAATTTAGAAAGATTAAAATCTCAAGATGACAGTTTAAATCAAGATGAGCCGCAACAATTTTCATTCTTCTATTCCGCATATGATTCGGCAGAAATAAAACTGAAACGTGGTGAAATAAGCTTGTTTATAGAAGTTGCGGCAAATGATAGTTTAGTGTTTAATTTTGACCCTCAAAATGCAGAAGGCCGGCTAACCTATCTCATGCTCGAAAACAAGTTTTATAAGGATGAGGGTGCTGATCCATTAAAAATAGAACCCATTACAGCAAAAGGCAACCGTTATATAGATTTTTTAATACCGGGTTTAATAGCCTTGGGCATTATGAACTCATGCATTTGGGGGATAGGGTGGAATTTAATAGAGGCCCGTATTAAAAAGCTAATGCTGAGGATGGTTGCAACCCCTATGAAAAAGTCCTATTTTTTGTTGGGCCATATCATTTCCAGAGCGGTGCTGTCTTCTGTTGAAGCAGGACTTTTATTCCTTTTTGCCTATTTGGTTTTTGGGGTTACCATGCAGGGAAGCTTTTTGGCTTTTGCTATAATATTTTTCACGGGAATTATGGCGTTTGCTGGCATTTCTGTAATTGCATCATCCAGAGCCACTTCCACTCAGGAGGGGAACGGGATCATTAATGCCATTGTGCTTCCTATGACCATTCTCTCAGGTGTGTTTTTCAGTTATAGAAGTTTCCCCGATTGGGCAGTTGCAATTATTGAAAAGCTTCCACTTACGATGCTATCTGATGGTTTAAGAGAAATCTTTAACGAAGGTGCTACTTTACAGGATGTTGGTGGTCAAATTTTAGGTCTGGCTATCACAGGGATTTTCTTTTTTGTGATTGGATTGAAGATTTATAAGTGGTATTAGAATTTGAGCAGCATGTAGGCAGGAAAGACGCCCGCTTAAGCCACCTCTACCCCCAAGGTCTGTGCCCTCGCAGTCCTTGCTGTCTTATTTGCCATCCTGAGGAACAGCCTTCCCCGTCCTTTGATACGGGGAAGGATTTGGGAGGAATTCCCTTAACTAAACGACATTGGTACCACGAGACCACACCACAGGCCTACCTTTCTTTTAGGTTTGAAAAACTCCCTATAAGTGATATTTGATGGGATTGTATGCTATTTATGACTTCACTATAGTTTCTGCCGTAGGTATAGCCAAATGCAAACCCTTCAAGATTAAGTAATAATCCACCATGATACTTATATACATCGGCACCTGCCATAAAAGATAAAATTTTTCTCCATTCCATTCTTAGGTCTCCACCATATATCATATTACCATTATAGGTGTCCAAATTTGCAGAAGGAATCAATTTAAGTTCATGGGTGATATCAAAGGCATAACCGGCCCTGACAATGATTTCCTTAATATTAACACCTTCGTTTTTTAATAAGTACGGAGCAGCCAGGTTTATAAATAATTTATCGTCCATTACCAAAGAGATGCCAGTATTTAAATGCAGGCTAAACAAATTTTCACCATTCTTTAGAAGATTGTCGTCGCCGTCCATATAAACGAGTTCATCGTGGTCATAACTCATGCTATAAATGCCGCCACCAAGGCCAAAAGCTACCATAGTACTATTGTTCAACCATAGTTGCTGCGCATAGCTAAGATTTACAGTGAGGGTATTTATTAATGTTTGCGATGTATTTAAGACCTGGACGCCAGCCACTCCACTTGCTCGGCGGCTTACGGGAGAATTGTGCCCTGCAATTGGCATTCTTGCGCCTGCAAGGAAAGTTTGAGGCGTAAAATTTCCCTTTCCACGCCCATCATAGCCCACATAGGCCTGAAAATCAGTTGGCATTTGTGCTGTTGGATTATAGATCCAGGGCAAAATTGCTTTGCTATTGTCAAATGGCCTCACTTGTGATAGCGCGGCTACGGCGTTAAATAAAATTAATAGTATGATTATGATGATGTTTTTCATGCTTGTAGGTATTTGGTGTAAATGATATTTTTAGGTAGAGACACGATTAATCGCGTTTCCTTTGATCAAGACGCGATTAATCAGACGCGATTAATCGCGTCTCTACTAGTAAACCACTAGAATATTTCCTGTGACCACACTGTTTCTTTCTTTGCTCTCTACCTCAAAATAATATTTCCCCCTGTCCAACTTATTGCCTTTATAATGTCCATCCCAATCATTTTGATATCCCATCGACTCATATAAAATCCGTCCGTTTACATCAAATATTTTAAACGTATAGTCCCTATAATTCGAGACATCCCGAACATACCAATAGTCATTATCGCCATCATTATTTGCAGTAATTACGTTGGTGCTGAAAAAACCCGGATCTCCTTCTACAGACGCCGTCGTTACTTTCACGTCGTAGGTATTAAGTTGAGATTCATCTTCCGATAAAACCGAGTAAACGATTGGAAAAGTGAAGTCCAAGGTTGTATCGCCTGACACCTGCAATGTCTCATCGATGTAAATTCTTGCCCCGTCACTAAGCATAAATTCAGGAATAGTAGTAGTTATATCCTCTCCGTATTCAACCTCAATATCCAACCTTCCTTCTGAAAAATCGGATCTAACGGTGTCGATATTAGAAAAGTAAAACTTTATGATATTTGCCTCTGAATTTAAAGCTGGCTGGGACAGACAAAAGGCTTGAAAAACATTTCCTACCTGACCATCTATTCTAAAACCTAATCTATTAGACACAGGAGTAATTTTATTATTGCTGCTGTCATAAATCTTGAATTCTATAATATCGCTTTCCTGGTTGGCATAGATAGTGAGGTATGCCAGATATCGGTCTACACCTTCTACATATATAAGGTTGGCACCGCCTCTTACTTCGTCTCCTACAAAGGCACCAACCATATCTTGCTCTGAAGATAAAGTCCTTCTTTCCAGGTTTAGAAAGGCTGTTACCGTCATGGTATATTGAAATTCGCTGGAGTTTACACGCCAGTCCGGGCTTTGCGCAGTGGCGTGATGACCAAAAGCTACGACTAATAATAGGGAAAGTATACTTGTTATGTTGTTCATAATATTGATTTATTATAAGAATGATGTTTGAATTCGAGATAGAAGATTATAGGTTCTGATTTTTTACAATCAGTATTACCTATAATCTTATCTCATACACCTAAAAACTAAACCTTTTAACCCGTTGTGTGGAATCAACATTTCCAATTAAAAATCTAAGAAAATTAGGTTTAATTAGACCTCACCCCCGAAATTCTTCGGGGCAAGCTCATGCCCTCTCCTTAAGCGAGAGGGTTTAAATGGTCTAATTTTCTTAGGTTTTTATCAACATCACTTATTTCAAACAACGGGCTAAACCTATTACCTAATTTTTAATTATTTTCCAGAACTTTTTCTGACCATCTACTATGACAGTAAGGAAATAAACACCGGCTGGAATAGCTGGGCTAACGCTTATTCTATTGTAACCAGACCGTAATTCGATTTCGCTTTTATAAACCTGATTGCCTGTTAAATTGGCGATTGTGATTTCAGCTTTCCCGGTCTCATCTGCATTGATTCCAATGTTTAGATGATCAGTAAAAGGATTAGGATATACGTTGGATTTTGCGATCTCTTCTCCCAATATTACCGGATCATTTATAGTTCCTAAAACAACATCAGGCGAGAAATTGAAGTTTACGGATGTTGGCTTCTTTGATGCGCCTTTACTTATCTGAAACATCAATTCTTTGCTTGATTCCTCGTTGCCAAATACAGTTATGTAACTTAGCAACCTACCTTCAAATGATATCACTGAAGATTTTCCTCTTACTGTTCCTTCACTGTCAACCACCCAAACTGTGTCATAAGCTTCTTCTGAAATTATCTCAGCGACCACGTTCATGTTGTGTTCATAATAATTCCATCCGGAGATTTTTGTCATGGGGATTATCTCCTCGGCAAGAATTTTCCCGTTGGTTTTTCCAGATTTGCTTTTCAAAACAACCGGATAATTAAACGCCTGGTCCTTACTGGATTTTAACATATAACCCTCACCGGCTTCCATATAGTTGAGCGTCCCACTCCAGCCAACATTGGGATCATATATGGCAAATGCTGTCTGGTTTTTTATAACATCGCCTTCTTCAGCTTCCAATAAGGATAGTGCTTCGTTTATGCTTATGTTATTGCTTAATGGATAGGAAAGCCAGTTCCAACCCTTAGCAACATTAATTCCCCAGGTAGCAATATCTACTTCCTTACCTGTTAGGGTTAAATTATTATTGTTCGCCAATTTTACCTTGAACATTTCCTTTGTGGTAATCCCTCCTGAGTTTGACAGTGAGCCGTTCCACCCTGAAACATCATCATAAATGTCAAAGGTGTTCTGGTTTTTGATCAAGTCATCATCTTCCAAAGAAAGAGTAGATGTAAGTTCGTTTAAATCATCCAGCTTAGGATCCTCAACATAAATCGACATCCAGGTCCAGCCGGAATTTAATGCGATGCTTTGTTCTATAAACCCTGTACTTTCAAAAATTACAGGAACAGATTTATAACCCACTACTTCATTTTTGATAAATGGCAAAGTAGGCTCACCATCAATTAAACTTTGGAATATTTTGCCAGTGTTTGCATCCCATATTTTGAAAGAAATAGCCTCTCCCGTGGGCTCATTGCTAAATACATTCAGATACAGAAAATATTCATCAAAGTTTTCATCATAAGCTAAATTTGCAAAGCCTCTTAGTTCGCTGCCTACAAATGCTGCTACTTTCGAATATTTATCTTGTATAAAAACACCGTTTATTTTTATTTTTCCAATTATATTCATGTTATATTCAAAATTTTCAGGATCTATTTCCCAATCAGGTCCTTCTTCCAGCACTCTCAACTCAATGAGTATTTTCTCATCAAAATTAAAGTCTGTATTCAGGAAAAGATCGAGAGAATATTCTCCAATTGTAAGTTCGGGATCTATTTGAAAATTGAGCACTTTGGAACTGTTAGGATCCAGGGTGCCACTGGAATTATCAGCGCTCATCCATTGCGGAATATTTTCTATGGAATAGGGCTGCTGTTTCCCGCCTTTGTTTATTAAGGTGATTTCAAAATTATAAGGTTGATCCGCTTTCTTTTCTATGCTTAATTTTTGTGACCCATCGGCCACAAACCAGGTAACTTCGTTGCGTCTGACATAAGCACTCCAGGTGACAGGAGAGCTTTGCTTGTTGCCATACACATCGAACATCCTGTCTATGGTGATGTCTATTATCTGACCTTCAAGCACTGACCAATCGCTAACTAAAGGTGTGAGGATAATTTCATCGCCATTGATTACATGCGATACTTCAAAGCTTAGATACTGTCTTTCCAAAGTAATTTTTGGAGCATCCTGTGTATAGGAAACCTGTCCCGCACTCAGCTTTGCATTACTGGGTAGAACCGTTTCGTTTACAGCCTTATGATAATAGCTCGGGCCACTTCCTGTGATAGGATCAGGCTGGTTCATGCGGGCATACAGCATCAATCCAATTGAATTGAAATCCACTTCGTTAAAGCGGTCTCTTGTTATTTGCTCCGTAGATCGTGCCATATTCCATAGACGCAGTTCGTCAATTTTACCGGTAAACATTTCGTCTACCATGTCCACATTGCTGGTACTGGTAAAACCCCTGGCACCTACCCAAAATTTATTTCCAGAAAGGCCTCCGATCTCAGTCATAGGGTTTGAAGACTCCTGGGCTGCATCAATATAAGTTTTGAGCGTACCGATTCTTCTCAGTACAATGGCGACGTGATGCCAGCTATTATCAGCAAGATTGGTGTTGGATAACTTGTACTGCTTTCCTTCACTGTTTAGATATAGAATACCATTTTCTATACTTACTGCCCATTTATTGGCTTTGCCATTTGACTGGATCAAATCTTCGCCATTTCCTAATCCATTAGAGAACAGGGTGGCTTTTTGCTGATTATCAGTTTTCATCCAAAATGAAAGCGTGACATCCATCAGATCGGTAATCTGTACAAAATCTACATCGTCTAAAACGAGGTATTGATCATTTTTAAATTCATAGGCGGTTCCTTTAGGTTTAATGTCCCATTCTGCATTTAATTGTGCGTGTTTAAACCGGGCCAGATCATTGGCATAAGCACCGGTACCTTCGTTCATTGGCCAGTAACCCACCAGATCTCTTTCTGTACCCATCAATTCATTGAATTGAGCAGCGTAAGCTTCGGAAAGCGTTAAAGGTTTTGACCAAAATCTGAGGTCATGGAGGTTTCCCACAAATGTATTGCCCCCTATGACCAGGGAATTATTATTTTCTACAATGCCAATTCCTGCATTTTCAAGCGATCCCAAATCCTGGTCGTCCTGGTAAATGCTTAGCCTGTCATTGGTTTCGCTGTAGGTGAGTGTATAATGGTGAAATGCGCCGTCATTTGCTATTGCTTTGGAAAGCGTTTTTCCCCCATGTGTCCATTCTAAAACGCCATTGTTTACAGCTAATTTTAAGCCGTTGGCCTGCTCAAATATCACCCCAGATGATGAGGTTAACATCCAGAATTCGATAGAAAAATCCCCGTCTACTATATTCGGTTTTTCTATGACCATGGTGTTGTCTGCACCTTCAAAATGAACGGTAACATTATGGCTGATTTCCTGCTGATTGGTTTCCCCTTTAATTTCAATTTTACTCAAGGCAGAGCTGTAGAAAATGGGTTCACTAAATTGCAGACGAAGATCTTCACCTGCCCCTAAAATGCCATCGGTAGGTGTAGGTGTACCAAACTGCACAGGTACATTCAAGTCTACCGTACCTTTTATTACGTCCGAAACAAATTCAGTTCCATTGCTACAGTTGGAAACAACTCGCAATTCATACTGGCCGTCTGCCAATCCTAAAGCACCTATGTCCCAAGAGAAATTTGTGGTGTTTTCTGTTATTAAAGTACCCTGATCTTCTCCCGCGACTATGGCTTCATCCAACAACTCCTGCGTGTTGTAGTAGGTTTGCAATCTTGTCCAGGTAGAAGAGGTAGATTTTCTATATTCCAACCTGAAATTCTCGAAACTACTGAACAACCTGTTATAGCCGAACATCGCAATATTCATGGGGTTTGTAGTATTGTCGGCATTATAGGCATCGCCGGCATTGAAAACCCAGTTTTCCAAGGGACTATCAATTTGAACTGCCGTACAGGATGGTCTGAAGATAGCTGAAACCCTGACGGTATCATTAATTAATTTGCCATCGCATAAAGAGGCCAAAACAACCTTTATATCCTTATACTCATACACATCTGAGATTGATTTTTTCAGGGTGAGGGCATATTCTACTGTTTCCCCATAAGGCACATGCACCACCGTCCCATTTTGATCAATGTTTATGATCGCATTGTATGGGTTGGTGGTATTGTCAACATAAAGTAAAAAGTTGGCGTCCGCCTCTGCCACATTATTATTTTCCAGTAACAAAGTAAATTCAGCTGGGCGTTCTTCTGGTACATCTGTTACACTGGCCGTTTCCACACTTAAAACCGGCACTTCCAGGCGTTGCGTGGCATAACTAATCTGGTCACCGCCAGAATAAATGGTGCCGGAGTCTTCCGGTCCGAAGGGACCCATCACTATCGGCTCGCTTTTGAATTCATCGTTATTGTAGAATAGCGTTGTATCAATGCCTTCATAAGGGCATGAGGTACGTCCACCTACTGTGCTGAATATGGGTCCGTTCCCGTCGAAGGTATTGACAACATCTACACTTAAGAAGTTGCCGGGATCACCATCTTTTAGGGTGTAGGCTACTATGGTACTTCCTTCTGAATCTTCCGTTAAAGCACTATTTATGGAGGTGTTTGCATTGTTGTCAGTATGAACCATCACTCCGGATCCACTTACATTAAACCCAAAAGTTGTATTTAGAGAGGCATCAAGATTTAAATTTAATATTCTGCTGTTTTGTTGCGCAATAGTCATCGCACTGCTTTTGGTATATTCGCCCACACCTGCATCAAAAGAAATATTATTGATGAATTCATTTTCTAATAGTGCGATTTTTTGCTCTAGATTGCCTTTTTTCTCTTCGATTATAGAAATTGCCTCTGCTATAGACTGTGCTCCTATTAGAGGGTTTGTCGCACCAAGGGTAGAAATAGCAATAAGATGATCATTTAAATCTTCGATTTCCTTTTCTAGGCTTTCCTTAATTCTGTTTTTATAATTTTCCCGATCATATAAGGTGGCGTATTTTGTTCGCTCATTTTCCTGGATTATTTTTTGCCAGGCTCGTATCTGTTCCTCGTAATAAGATTTTTTAAGGACACCGGGAGTGTCTTCAACTATATCACCTGATTCTATTCCTTCAACAATTGCTGTCAGTTCGGGAATCAATGTTTCCAAAACATACTTTTGAGAAAAGATAAAGAAGGTTTCGGTAGGTTCTTCGGAAAAGTAAAAAGCACTTTTCTTATAGATGTACACAGATTCATCTTCAGAATTCTTCAATTCAAAGAATGGCCGATCACTAGGTGCTGCATTTCTGGCCTCAATATTGTCATACGAGCCATGATAATAGTTTTTTGTATTTCCAATATATAGATCTCCTTCACTTCCAACAAAATCAGGGTCATCACTCGTAGAGATAGTCTGATTGAAAGTATAGGTTTTGGTGATACTTTTTCCCGTGGTAGATTCCACTTCAAGCGACAATCCCGTGCTAAGATTGTTCACTGCTTCTGATTCTACAATAGGTCCGGTAACTCCTCCTCCCGCAGCGAATTTTACCCCCAAACTCACATTGATACTTGCGCCTGCTGATTGTCCTATTGAAAAGCTACCTTCTTCAGTAAAGGAAATACTTTGCCCTTTTTCGATAGAAGCAAAACTGTTGGAACCTGGCGGGTCACGAAGTATAATGTCGGGCATATTCGGGGCCTTAGTAACAAAGGTTTGGCTGCCGTCAGACTGGCCTCCTAAAATAATACCTGATTTTTTATAGTTTGTGGCATCATAATCTTTACCATCTACCCGGTAGCGGATGTCGATGTTGCGGGTGAAAGGAGGGGAAATGGAAGGCATTCCACCCCTAAATATATATTTAGAAATATTTGGGTTCTCCTCATCTACTGTTAAACTTTCAGAACCGGGTAGTGCCAGATTATTGGTAATATTAAACTCGCCATCGACTATAGGAACTCTATAGGATACCTCCATGCCCGCACCCGCATCTTTGTTGAGATATTCTTCGAAAGTTTCAAAAATAATAGCATACGGTACTCCCTGGGTATAAACAGGTTGTTCAAATCCCTCTGTGCTGATGGCAACTTCCTGAATATTGCCATTTCCGTCATCTTTTGATACCCACACTTCCAAATCAGAGGATTGATCTACAACGTTGAGTACAGGCACAGAACGATAAGTAAAGCTTTTTACAAAATGATAGGGAGCTGAAGTTACTACTGAGTCCATAGGATCAACATATTCGCTGAAAGTAGTGTCAGGCACATCGCTTAGGTTTACTGTTTCGTTTGCCTTCAATAGTTTAGTGCCTGGGTTACTCGCAATTCTTATCCCCTTCGTTTGATCTATGGTATAATTTATAGGAATCAGATCCACTTTATATTCCCCTGTCTCGCTGTTGGTGGTAAAAGTTGTTGTTACTTGCACCCCGCTTTTAGGTGGCGAATAACCGAGTGTAATAGTAGCTTGCCCTATATTATTAATGGAGCTAATATCAACAGTTTCTTCTTCGTCTGTCCCTGCATTATATATCTCTTTAAGTGACCCGTTGTAGCCGAACCCTATCGGTTTTTCCGCTTCAACTACTCCACCTACCACTCTTCCCACCAAGGAAACACGGGTGGTATCGAGAAAGGTGACCGGAGTTTGCTGATGCTCAAAAAACTCAAAAAGATCGTTTCCATCTTCTCTGGCTGCCGGGAAGCGACCCCCGTGGGTGAAGGTGTGTTTATCCTTTCTAACCTCGATATAATGCTCCCCAATTGGGACTTTTATTTTAAAAGAGCCGTCATCACCCGTCACTACAGGCCTTTTGTTTTTATCCAGTACAATATCGCCATCGATGAATACATTGGCGCCTTCAACAAATATGGTAGGGGTTTCGTAGAGTTTGGGATTTGAGGGGTCGGAAACATCATAAAAGTGCGTTCCTTTACTGACCTTTTGCTGATTTCCGTCCATAATTACATCATATTGATTATAGCCCGCTTCTCCCAAAAAGGTTGCGTTTTCAAGCGTGTCCGCAGGCGCAAAAATGCCATTTGTGGTATAATAAACTTTCCCTAAAAAATCGAAAGAGGAGATGTCCAAAAAGTTGACCTTGTTGATCACTTCCGAGCCATTGCCCACAAACACCAACTGTTGCCCAGGTTCAAACTGATGTACCCCAAACATCGGGGTGATGGTATAAGATTCTCCGGAGCCGGAAAATGGGATAGCAGAAATAATGTAATTTCCCAGGGAATCAGTTACTCCCAAGATACCCAGTTGCGAGGAGGTAGGTTTGTCGTCAACCCAGGTACCATTAATAATCCTTGCATGGTTTTTATTGAATTCTACACCTATTTTTGAGATGTCGTAGGCATATTCCCCGACTTTTTCATCGCAACGGATGTAGGAAATAAGACTAGGTTCGGAACCTCCTAAATAGCGTTTGAAATCCGTACGAATCTGCTTTTCTTCCAGTGCTTTGTCCCATAGCCGAACTTCGTCGATATTTCCTGTCAGGCTCTTTGCCACTACTACTTCTGTTGTTTCAAACCCGTTAAAAACATAGTTGCCGGAAATGGTAATAGTAGGTTTAATGGTAGCTTCTTTTGGCAAGGAAGAAACATACTTTTTGTTAATATTCCTGCCATTTAAGTAGAAGCGTGCTGTGTCCCCGGCTACCAGCACAAGGGTGACATGAACAAAATTTTCCGAAAAGTTGGTTTGAGATTGATCTGCGTCGTTTATCGGGTTGAATAAATCATTGCCCTGTCCGTCTAAGTTACCGTTGGGATAAAAGTCGCTAACGGTAAATGTCATAGCATCATCAACAGTAAGTGCAAAACTACCATCGGTTTTTTTATAGGAGACGTATATCGATTTATTCGCCTGCTGATTATGCAATTCAAATAAATTAGCAGAACTGCCTTCCGCTACTTTCACCCATGCTTGCAGGGTTATTGTTTCATTCAATTCTTTCCCTCGTAAGGGAATGGACAATTGGCTTGCATTGGTAAAAAGTAAGCTGCTACCAAAATTAAGGTCGCCTCCTTGTGGATCTGCCCGAACTACTACGTCTTTTACCGGGCTTCCCCCATCAAAGCTGACGTTTCCGGCCACTACGCCAGTAGGGTTTCTGTAACCTACTCCGGTTATATAAGTCACATATAGTTGGGGCATGGAAGAAACACCTGTGGCCTCTACCTTGTATTCATACAAAACACCACCTTGCGTATCGCTATCCTCATAGGTATAGGAATCATTGGAGAGGGTTGCCAATAGCACAAATTCATTTTCTGAATTATTCAGGTATTCTCTTCTGTAAATCCTGATCTGGTCTATTCTGTTGCTGTTGCTTTGTATCTCCCAGTCCAATTTTACCTTATCACTGTAATAGCCTTTTGAAACTTCAAAAAGGTCTTCGCTAAAGGTCAGCGGTATATAAGCCACGTCCCAGGGAAACCTGATATTAAAAGAGGTGACATTGGGTACTTCCTCATAATTGTAGTGTATCGGCGAACCTACCTGCAGGTAAATTTGGGAGCCATTACCCAATTCGTGTTCTTGCAATACCGCATTCCCTGTAAAGAGTTTCGGATCTGATTGTTTTTGTGCATATAACCAACTCACCGTCAGCCATAAGCAAAGCGTGAAAAGTATTTTTTTCATCTTGCTATCGGTCTAGGTGTGCTTATAATTTGATGATGTAGTTGACACCGTAGTTGACAGGGCGGGTTTCTGCAATTCCCTCAAAACCTGTATCACCTGTGATCTCATGATCATGTCCCCCTCCTGATATCGTTCTATTATGAGTTCCTTCAGAATGATCATTGCCGTACCTATAGAGTCCTTTTTTATTATCGCCATCGTCCTCGGGTTCATCTTGCCCAAGACTTAAATTATGTGTATGCGATCCTGAATTAGCAGGAATGTCTAATGTTCCCTTATCATGGCTATGTTCTTTGAAACCATCACCTTGTGTTGCTCCCAACAGCGGACCATCCTGTCCATTTACCGGACTCTTTCCAGTACCTCTCAGAAACATTCCTCTGAGGTCAGGAACATTGTTGCCTATTAAATCAATCAAATTTTGTGCGTTTTCAATAGTAGTTAAGGAACGGCCATCACACAGGGTCCAGCCTCTAGGAATATTGGCTTCTTCTCCTGCAAAAGCAACAATAGTTCCCGTTGGTACTCCATTTTCAGCACTTTTGGCATAAGGAGCATATTGAAAGGGGGCATCAGATATCACTACACCATTTGCACTTATCACTAACTTCATATGTGCCTGTCCAAAAGGGATTTCATTGAAGACGCCGGTTTTATTTGAACTGGTTCCGATAATGTGAGAAAAAACGCCATATGGATCTGTCTTTATTTCCACATTCTCTTTGTAATATGATTTGCCATCGTCAGGATCTTGTATATCAAAGGTAAATTTGAGTAGTTGATCTACTAAAGCGGCTTTTTCAGAATCCCTGGCAATTCCTTGTACAGATATCCCGGCTCCGGTCTGGGCGAATAAACTTTGGTAAGCAAAAAAGCTGATTAGGAATAGTAATTTTGTCTTCATGTCGATAGGGTTTTGATATAAAATGTTTTTAAATTTCTGTAGTCACCAAAGCTGCTTGCGCTTGTTCAATAACTAAGACAAAGGAGGGAAAATGCTGATAATCAGTCGTTCACTTATGTTGCAAAAGCATTCAATTATGTTGCATCGGAAGAGGTTTTGAGTGATATGTGCTTTTAGGGGCGATTTTTAAGTGGAAACCGGATGTAGCGTTCGTCATCGCGAGTCAATTTTTTTCTTTTCGAAAAAAAATTGATGTGGCGATCTCCTGATATGGAGGGCGGTGCTTTTATTAAGGGGATTGCCGCACTTTTAGCTTAGTTCTATTTCGTCAGTGTCTTTGAGGGTGTGTGGCTTTTGTCACATTGTTGGTAGAGGAACG
>CAMPJM010000023.1 GCA_946886805.1 uncultured Flammeovirgaceae bacterium
AGTCCGGATACAAAATCCCGACAGAGCATATAAATTAATTAAATAAAAATGGAACACACTTTCAAATCCACAAAAAATTACGCTTTCGCTAGTTTTTTACAATTAAATTTTCCCGACTTATCAAACATCCATTGCAATCGCATTGGTTTAATACCCTATTGTTGTTTAATTGCACTGGCTTTTCTTTGTTAGACTGCCGAAAACTTCTGATAGCAAAAAAATCCTTTTAACATTATAAAATCCGAATCATTATGTCAAATCTAAAATTTGAAACACTACAAGTACATGCGGGGCAAGAAATTGATGCTACAACTCAATCCCGCGCGGTTCCGCTCTACCAAACCACTTCTTTTGTATTTAAGAATGCTGAGCACGGTGCAAATTTGTTTGCGCTTAAAGAATTTGGGAACATCTATACCAGGATAATGAACCCGACCACCGACGTTTTTGAAAAACGCATGGCAGCATTGGAAGGTGGAGTAGCCGCACTAGCGGTAGCCTCGGGGCAGGCAGCGCAGTTCCTTACCATTACCAACTTAATGCAAACAGGTGATAATTTTGTAACCTACCCATTTCTATACGGTGGCACCTTTAACCAGTTTAAAGTTTCCTTTAAACGCTTGGGAATTGAAGCCAGATTTGCTGAAGGAGAAAATACAGACGCCTTTGAAAAACTGATCGATGAAAAAACAAAGGCGATTTATGTAGAAACAATAGGGAACCCAAGGTTTAACATTCCTGATTTTGAAGCTTTGGCTCAGTTAGCAAAAAAACATGACCTACCATTTATAGTAGACAATACGTTTGGCGCCGGTGGATATCTCTTCCAACCATTGAAACATGGAGCCAACATAGTTGTAGAATCAGCAACAAAATGGATTGGTGGACATGGAACAAGCATCGGAGGAGTTATTATTGACGGCGGGAACTATAATTGGGGAAATGGAAAATTCCCACAATTCTCGGAACCATCAGAAGGGTACCATGGCCTGAATTTTTGGGAAACTTTTGGTGAAAACAATCCACTGGGTCTGCCAAACATAGCATTTGCTATCAGAGCAAGGGTAGAAGGCCTTAGAGATTTCGGACCTGCACTGAGCCCGTTTAATGCACTTCAGCTTATCCAGGGATTAGAAACGTTATCTTTGAGAATGGAAAGAACAGTTGAAAATGCGCTCCATTTAGCACAATGGCTTCAAGACCATGAATTGGTAGAAAGTGTCAATTATCCGGGATTGACTTCAAGTAAATATCATGAACTAGCCAAAAAATATTTGAAGAGAGGATTTGGAGGGGTACTATCATTCAAAATCAAGGGCGGCAAAGAAAAAGCCGAAAAATTTGTCGATAACTTAAAATTGATAAGTAACCTGGCTAATGTCGGTGACGCAAAGACTTTGATTATACACCCGGCATCAACTACTCACCAACAGTTGTCAGAAGCAGAACAGTTAAAAGCTGGCGTGGAACCAACAATGTTGAGAATTTCTTTGGGAATAGAACATATTGATGATATAAAAAATGATGTGGAGCAGGCATTTAAAAGCTTGTAATTAAATCATCGAATTCTTTGAAATAGCACAATATACCTTATCAATAGCATTAAAAAACTGACCCGGATTTAAATTTATGAGAAAGAAGGAGGAGGATCTTAAAAAAGCTGTTTTTGAACATAAAGCAGAATTCACCTTGGAGAACGGACAAACTTTAAAGGGCTTTCAACTTTATTACGAAGTTCTGGGGAATCAGGATCTTAATCATGATAAGGTAATTTGGGTATGCCACGCACTCACCGGGAATGCAACGGTAACGGATTGGTGGGAAGGGCTATTTGGAATTGGAAGATTATTTAATCCGGAGGAGTACAGCATTATTTGTGCGAATAGTCTGGGAGGTTGCTATGGCAGCACCGGGCCTTTATCGGAGAATCCAGCTACAGGGAAACCCTATTTTCACGATTTCCCCACTTTGACAAACAGGGATATCGTTAATGCATTTGACCTTCTGAGAAAGTCTCTGGGAATTCAAAAGATTCACACATTGATTGGGGGATCATTGGGAGGTCAACAAGCATTAGAATGGAGCATTTTGCAACCTCATCTGGCGGAGCACCTGATTATTGTGGCAAGTAATGCTTTTCATTCCCCTTGGGGAATTGCTTTCAATGAAAGCCAGAGAATGGCTATTTCCCTTGATAAAACCTGGGAATTGGCGGATGAAAAGGCCGGGCTGGAGGGGATGAAGATAGCAAGAACCATAGCGCTTCTGTCTTATAGATCTTATGAAACTTATGCGCTTTCCCAAAAAGAAGACGACATAAATAAAACGGATAACTATAAGGCATCCAGTTACCAGGTTTACCAGGGAGAAAAACTCTCTAAAAGATTCAATGCATTTTCTTATTGGGTACTGAGCAAGGCCATGGATTCTCACAATGTTGGCAGGCGCAAAGAAAGTGCTGCTGAAGCTTTGAAAGGAATAAAAGCAAAAACTTTGGTGATAGGTGTAAATTCTGATTTATTGTTTCCGGTAGAAGAACAAAAATTTATTGCCAATCATATAAGCGATGCATTTTACCAGGAAATTAATTCATGCTTTGGTCATGATGGCTTTTTAATAGAATTTCCTCAAATAGAGCAATGCATCAGCTCCTTTTATAATCAAGTTTCATTAAAGTCACAGAATATATGAACGAAAAAATTAAAATTGGCCTTTTTGGCTTTGGTTGTGTAGGTCAGGGTTTTTATGATATATTCCTCCGCAACAATATTTCAAATGCAGAAATTAGCTATATCTGTGTCAGAGACAAAGAAAAAAAGCGCCCGTTTGATGAAGATAAATTTACTTTTGATAAAAATGTAGTTCTCAATGATCCTGAGGTTTTATTGATAGTAGAATTAATTAGTGATGCTGACGAAGCTTTTGAGATCGTTAAACATGCGCTGACGCAAGGTAAAAAAGTAATCTCTGCCAATAAAAAAATGATTGCGCATCATCTTCCTGAATTGATTGAACTTCAGTCTCAACATAAGGGCATTTTACTTTACGAAGCCTCTACCTGTGGCAGCATTCCAATTATCAGGAATTTGGAGGACTTCTTTGCTTTTGAAGATGTCAAAAAAGTTAGAGGGATTTTCAATGGCTCCTCGAATTATATTCTCAGTAAAATAGATCAAGAGGGCAAGACTTATAAAGAAGCATTGGAACAAGCACAAGCTTTAGGATTTGCAGAGGCCGATCCTTTATTAGATGTGGGTGGATATGATGCTTTAAATAAATTGTGCATTGTTATTTATCATGCTTTTGGCATTTATGTTCACCCTAAGGACATATTGAACCTGGGGATTCAGAACATCCATGAGAATGACAAGTTTTATGCAGCTGAAAATAAATGGAAGCTTAAGCAAATAGCATATGCTACGAAAACCGATTCGGGAACAATCCAGGCATGCGTGCTCCCGCAATTTGTAGAGGATCATGAAGAATTGTACCACATCGATCAGGAATTTAATGCGGTTAGCTTAGAAGCCACATACGCAGGAGGTCAACTATTTAAAGGGCGGGGCGCTGGTTCTTATCCAACGGGATCGGCAGTATTTTCTGACTTTAAATCTTTGTTAGCGGGCTATAATTATCGATATCAAAAGATTGATTCGAAGTCAATACTTGATAATGAATTAACAATAAAAGTTTACATAAGCAGCGAAAATGAAGGGTATCTTAAAAACATTGATTTGCTTAATATCATAGGAAAAGGCAAATCAGAAAACCTGCATTATATAATAGGGGAAATACTTATTTCCGATCTAATCAGAATAAAGGACAAACTAGCTGACCTATCTGTTTTTGTTGCTGCCTTACCTGAAAGGGAGCAGGATTTTTCTAAAAAAATTGATTTGGAAGAAGAAGCTGTGCTTTAAAAATTAGGTATGAAAGAGCAGGATTTCCTTGATTATCCTGCTCTTTTTTAATTTACTCTTTAACTATCCTAATTGCAGACTGACCTGTTAAACGCAAGTAATAAATACCAGAGGGTAGATTTAATGAAGCTGTATTCACTTTTACTTCGCCGTTTTGTGTGGATAATCTCTTAACTTTCCTTTTGATAATATCCCTACCGAAAGCATCACTCAAGATAAGAAAATCTTCTTCCGAAGTATTATCAGGTAACTGTATAGTCAATTCCTCATTACTGAATGGATTAGGGTAAACACTAAACAGACTAGTTACTCCTCCAGCGACAAAGAATTTCTTAGCAACATTTTCTTGTAAATAATTAATTTGGTTTGGACAAGCTGAGCTGTCATTATATTCAATGATTGCCACTTGATAAGGTCGTCCCTTCTGGAGTCCTGTGACAGTTATTTCAGAACCACTTCCAGAATAAACAACAAATTCTCTTTCTGCGGTTTGCGTTCCTGATCCAAATTCTCCGGCACCATCATTATAAATAATGCCATCTACTATATTTGAGGGATTTACCCGACCCAACTTTTTTAATAGGACCAAGCGACCTGTTCCATCACCATTTTCCCAAGTTAGACTTATACTTGCGGCGGTTAACTCAGTAACTTTAATTTTAGAAGAAGTTAATTGTGGAGAAGGGAGTGAATTTGAAACAGTTAACTTTGCTAAATAATAATCAAACCCATTTACTGAACTAAGGGAAGTCCCACCAAAAGTAATTTCGTTCTCAAACCTTCCGGTAATTACTAGTTCGTCATTGTTATTCAGATCCAAGAGAAACCGACTTGCATTATACATAAACGAATTTACAGGCTTCTTCCAAAGAGATACGCCATTTGATCTGTATTTATACAGCGTGTGGGTAAAAGTACCAGCACCTACATAAACGTCATTTGAACTATCTGTTTCTAGGTCGTCTATATATTTTTGGCCACCGTCCTCAACTTTTTCAGACCAAATAAAAAATCCATTTACATCATATTTAGCAATGAAAGAACCATTTAAAGTATAATGATCTGTACCGATAATTGTAGTTGCTGTATCCTCAGACGAAGTGTTTGTAGATGCATAAGAACCTCCTATCAAAACATTATCATCTCCGTCTATAGTTAGACTTTCTCCGTAAGATTCTATAGGTGCCTTAGCCACATTATCAATAAAAATAATTTCGCCGTCTGAATTATATTTTAACATCATCGCATTGTAGCTACCATCAGTGGAGATTGAATCAGCTCCATATTTAATAATTCCATAAAAAAAACCAACAGCATAAACCTCACCAACCGAATTTAAAGCTAAATCATCAATCTCTGAAAAACCGTTTGAAGCCACTTTTATTGACCACTCCAAAATTGCTTCTTCATCAAATTTTAATATGAATCCGCTGGTTTCTTCGGGTGAGGTCAATACTGCATCGTTAAAATATGCGGTATCGTTAAAATAACCTCCTATATATATATTGCCGATCTGATCAATGTCCAAGCTCGTTGTACGACCATCAGGCAGAACACCTGTAGCCTTTTTCCATTTCATATCCCCCATTAATGAAAACTTGCTAAGATAAACGGAGTCACTGGTTTGGAGAATTATTAATTCATCATCGGATAATTTTAGTTGTATTTCACCTGATTCACCCGCATTTTGTGCCCAAACCAAATTACCATGGGAATCAAATTTAGCCAGAAAATCACTTCTATGATAAGCCAATATCGTAGAATCCCCAAAATACAAGGTAGTATCTCCGAGTGTAATTTGACCATTATAATAACCTCCAATGTAAAAATTATTCAGACTGTCATGTACCAAAGAGGAAATTTGAGAAGAAGGATTAGTCGCCTTTGTGGTAATCTGCTGCGCCCATTCCCATTCTTGAATTTCACAATCACTGTCTTGCGTAAAGGATAAATGTGGTAAAATAAAAATGCCAACAAAAAAAATGGCGGTTGTAAGTTTTTGTATCATGATAATAAATCTAGTGGTTAAAAAAAATTAAGGAAAAGTTAAAATTTATATTGAAATAAGCTTATCAAAAATAAGCTATTTTTTATTGAAATGTTTAAATAGCTCGACAAAAATTGAAATCTTTTCCCTTAAAATAATTTTACCACAAATAAAAAAGCCCTCAGAAGTTCTAAAGGCTTAAATAATTGACACTGAAAATATTATAGTCCTAGCTACGCTTTGCCCGCTCCCAATAAACATCCATTTCGTCCAAACTCATTTCACTGATCTTCTTTCCCTCTTTAGCTGATTCAGTTTCCAAATATTGGAATCTCTTAATGAATTTTCTGTTCGTTCTTTCCAAGGCTTCTTCCGGATTTATGCCCACAAACCGGGCATAGTTAATTAATGAAAAAAGCAAATCGCCAAACTCTCCTTGTGCTTTTTCAGCATCAGGTTCAGAACCATTGACGGGTGCAAACTCCTGTTGAAATTCCTGCATTTCCTCTTCTACTTTTTCCCATACCTGCTCTTTCTTTTCCCAGTCGAAGCCAACTCCACGTGCTTTTTCCTGAATACGCATGGCTTTAATCAAAGCAGGCAAAGACCTTGGCACTCCTCCAAGTACAGATGTATTTCCTTTCTCCTTAAGTTTTATCTGCTCCCAATTCTTTTTTACTGCTTCCTCATCGTTGGCTTTGAATAATGCTCCGTTATTTTCTGGATCTCCATATATATGAGGATGCCTGTGAATTAATTTGTCACAAATTCCATTTAATACATCCGCTATATCAAAAGCTTCCTTTTCTGATCCAATTTTGGAGTAAAAGGTGATATGCAATAAAATATCCCCTAATTCCTTTTTAATTTCTATTAGATCACCTTCTATGATCGCATCTGAAAGCTCAAAAACCTCTTCAATTGTAAGATGTCGCAAGGTCTCGAGGGTTTGCTTTTTATCCCATGGACAATTTTCACGGAGTTCATCCATTATCGTAAGTAAGCGATCGAACGCCTTCAATTTATTTTCTCTGGTCGGATCTGGTAAATTCAGCTTTATCATATGATCTAAGTTCAAATTCTTAAATGGGAAGTAAATTATCGATACAACAAAAGTACCTTTTAAAACGAAAAGTATAATATAAAGCCATTATATAATGGTTCGTGACTTTTCTCATAATCTAAAGAATCCATTTGGAATAAGGCTTTTTAAGAGTTTTCATGCATAAGAACTTATAAGAAGTAAACCACGTTTCACTTTTATATACTAAATTTGTAAAAACAATTATATTATGACTATCTTCTTTGTTACAATAGGATTCATAGCAATATTTTTCATTTTGATGTCCGTACGTTTATTGCTTTTAAAGAAGGGCGAGTTTAAAGGAACGTGTGCTTCCCAAAGTCCCTTTTTAAATAAGGAAGGTGCTACTTGTGGCTATTGTGGGAAAAATGTGAGCCAGGGTGAAGCGTGTGGAAATCCAGAGTCAGAAGTAAATAAAGTATTATCAAAATTTAAGTAATTTTATATAGTCCTCCCCCTGTTTTATTGCCAAATCAATTTAAAAAAATGATCTAAGCATCCACTGTATTTACTGCGTTTCATATCAGGGATGTTATATTTTTTATTACCTTTGACCACTTAAACAAAACAATCTAACCAGTGCCTTTAATAAAATCTATTTCTGGAATAAGAGGAACTATAGGCGGTGTCGTAGGTGAATCCCTCAGCCCTCTTGATGTTGTGAAATTTACTGCAGCTTTTGGAACCTTAATAAAAAACCAAACGGGCAAGAATAAAATAGTAATCGGAAGGGACGCCAGACCTTCAGGGGAAATTATAAGCAAGATTGTAGCTTCCACTTTGCAAAGCATGGGAATAGATGTAGTTGATTTGGATTTAACAACTACTCCTACAGTAGAAATTGCGGTCCCTTTGGAACAAGCAGCAGGAGGAATAATTATTACCGCCAGCCATAATCCCGTTCAATGGAATGCTCTAAAGTTGTTGAATCAGGATGGTGAGTTCATTTCTGAGGCGGAAGGGGCAGAAATTCTCCAAATAGCAGAACAAGAGTCTTTTGAATTTGCTGACGTAAAAAAATTAGGTTCATATGAAATAGATGAGAGCTTTACTGCTATACATATTGAAAAGATTTTACGGTTACCGCTGGTGGATGTAGAAGCTATCAGAAATAGAAATTTCAGGATTGCCATTGATTGTGTAAATTCCACAGGTGGTATTGTCATTCCGCGGCTATTAAAAGCTTTGGGAGTAAAAAATGTCACCGAAATTTATTGTGAACCTACTGGGATTTTCCCTCATAATCCAGAACCTTTACCGGATAACATCAATTACATCTGTAATGAAATAAATCATGGCCAGTATGATCTGGGCATTGTGGTTGACCCTGATGTCGATCGTTTGGCTTTTGTTACTGAAGATGGTACCCCATTTGGTGAAGAATACACATTGGTAGCCGTTGCTGATTATGTTTTGGCAAATAAAAGTGGCAATACCGTTTCTAATCTTTCATCTTCCAGGGCGTTAAAAGATATAACCACCAAACACAATGGTTCTTATTTTGCGTCCGCAGTTGGAGAAGTCCATGTAGTGAAAGCTATGAAAGAAAACAATGCGGTTATAGGTGGCGAAGGAAACGGTGGAATTATTTTTCCTGAACTACATTATGGTCGCGATGCTTTGGTAGGAATTGCGCTTTTTCTGACCCATTTGGCAAAGTTTGGGAAATCAGCCTCCATGTTAAGAGCCAGCTATCCGAGCTATCATATTTCTAAAAACAAGATTGAGCTAACTCCTGATATAGATGTTGATAGGGTACTTGTGCAAATAAAAGAAAAGTACGTAAAGCAGCCAATAAATGATATTGATGGTGTAAAAATAGAGTTTGATAAAGAGTGGGTTCACCTTAGAAAATCTAATACCGAACCTATCATCAGAATTTATTCGGAATCAGATTCTCTTGCCACTGCAGAACACTTGGCTAATAAGATCATTTCAGATATTAAAGAAATTATTACAAATTAAAGAAAGGTCTGATGCAGGTTTATTTAGACAACGCTGCCACAACACCCATGGATGAGGCGGTATTTGAAGCAATGAAGCCATACATGCTCCATTCTTTTGGAAACCCATCCTCCATCCATTCCCACGGAAGAGAGGTAAGGTCTGCGATAGAAAAATCCCGAAAAAAAGTAGCAGATTTTCTTAATACGTCCCCGTCAGAAATCTTTTTTACTTCTGGCGGTACGGAAGCAGATAATACAGCCTTACGGTGTAGCATCGATACTTATGGCCTCAAGCATGCGATTACAACGCCAATAGAACACCATGCCGTTCTCCATACCTTGGAAAGCCTTGAAAAAGAGGGCAAAATAAAATTAAGCCTGTTGGATCTGGACGGTCAGGGCAATTTGGACGTAGATCAATTAGACTCCTTATTAAAAAATAATCCGCGATCCCTTGTTTCTATAATGCATGCCAACAATGAAATTGGCAATAAATACGATATTGAAGCCATAGGTTCACTTTGCAAAGAGCATAAAGCTATTTACCATTCCGATACTGTTCAAACTGTTGCCCATTATCCGATAAACCTTCAGAAAATTCCGGTTTGTTCTATAACAGGAGCAGCGCATAAATTTCATGGGCCCAAGGGTGTAGGATTTCTTTATGTGAACAATGATTACAAAATAAATCCATTGATACATGGAGGTGCCCAGGAGAGAAATATGAGGGGCGGCACAGAGAATGTGTATGGTATTGTGGGACTTGCAAAAGCGATGGAAATTGCCCACGAAAACATGGATAAGCATCAAAATTACATCCAGGGCTTAAAAGACAGGATGATCGCCAAATTGAAAGATACAATTCCAGGTGTCGCTTTTAATGGTAATTGTTTGGATCCTGAAAAGAGCCTATATACTGTTCTCAACGTCAGCCTTCCGCCATCGGGTGATAATGACATGCTGTTATTTCAATTGGATATCCAAAAGATTTCTGTTTCGGGAGGTAGTGCCTGCAGTAGCGGGAGCAATATTGGATCGCATGTATTAACAGCTCTCAATTGTGATCCTATGCGTGGTGCTGTTAGATTTTCCTTTTCTAAATATAATACTGAAGCAGAGATTGATTACGCAGCAGAACAATTAGCTACAATTTATGCGATAAAGGCCTAAATCGCTTATTCTATTTTAAGATTTTTTGAGCTTTGCAATTCATAGTTTGATATAGGATTATTATTCAAGACCATTTGTTTAAGACATTCGATCCAAATAGGGGAGTCATTTAAGCTTTCTACTAATTGCCATTCTTCTCCTCCTGCTTCTTTAAATATTTCGTTAAATTCATCGCCTACCTCTACTGTCGTTTCAAGACAATCTGCAATAAACGACGGTGAAAAAGCCAATACTTTCTTATAGTCTTTTCCGGGTAAATCCCTAATTATTAAATCCGTGTAAGGTTTAATCCATGGGTCTTTTCCTAACCTCGATTGGAAGCTAACCTCATACTTATCTTCAGGGATATTCAAAGCTTCTGCCAACAACCTGGATGTATGAAAACATTGCGCCCGATAACAGTATTTGTTTTTTTTATGGTATACCGAACAACACTTATCCGATAGTTGGCAATAATTATCAACTGATGCTTTTTTAATCTGCCTTTCCGGAAGTCCGTGGTAGCTAAATATGAAATAATCATAATTAGTTTTATCCATGTACTTTTGGGCAATCTGCCTGAATGCTTCAATAAAAAGAGGGTCGTCCAAAAAATTACTTACTATCGACAGGGACGGGATAACCTGCCAGTCCTTCATAAGCTCCATCACTTTATCTATAACAGAACCGGTACTTGCTGAGGCATATTGAGGAAAAAGAGGTATTAAAATGATATTATTTACCGCTGCATCCTTCAACTCCTCTAAAGCACTGGCTATCGACGGACTTTGATACCGCATTCCTAGGCTTACCAAGTAATCATCTCCCAACTCCTTCTGCAGAAGTTCTTTTACATCAACGCCATAAAACTTAAGGGGAGACCCTCTTTCCTCCCAAAGCTGTTTATAAACTTTAGCAGACTTTGGGGCTCTGAATGGAGCAATTATCATATTAATTAAAAACCACCGTGAAATAAATGGAATATCTATCACTCTCTTATCCATAAGAAATTCCCGGAGGTATTTTCTGACATCTGCCGTTTCCGGACTATCAGGAGTACCAAGATTTACCAATAAAACACCAGTTTTAGCTTTACTCTTTTTCATATCTAATTGCAATTGGACAATTTAACAGAAGCTAGCGAGCTTTAGTTACTTTTCTTTAGAGGAGACCTTCAACAAAATAAATTCTATAAGAAAAATGAAAGGATCCCCTTCTCGCCTGCAAAGATATTGCATCGGGCATTAAGGAGGTAGTTTTTTTCACTAACAATCTCTCAAATGAAAGATTAAGGCTTAAAATAAATTTATGCTTAGAATCAAAACACGAAGATAGCCATCGCAAAAATGCCCCATCTAAGGGTCAGCTCCTATCTCCACTAATTTTGCTGGAAAGACTAATAAGGTATATAGCGACCTCATTGACTGCTCTTTCACTTCATTACTATAGCTGGGTATATCGATGGGATGACTTCAAAAGGTATATTTCTGGACTAAAACAAGCAGGCCTTCTGCTTTATAAAAAGTTTGCGACTCAGAAAGGCTTGGTTATCTTAATAATAAGATACTACCTGTTTTCAAATTCTTGTTACCTTCGCCCCTCATCACAAAATAATAATCTCCCTTTGGTAGTGGACCACCTTTAAATTGTCCATTCCAATTATTTAGGTACGGTTTAGCCTTGAAAACCTCCAACCCCAGCCTGTTAAAAATAATTAGTTCACATTGAGGGTAATTTTCAATGTTTTCAATTATATAAAACTCATCTCGGTTGGCCGAAAAAACTTTGGGTGGAAATAAATCTATTCTATTATTATCTAGCACCAAAGTTATCGAAGCGGTACTATTGCATCCATTTAGGTTTATTCCTGTTACGGTATAAGTAATGGTTCTATCTGGAGAGGCTATTGGATTTGCTATGTTAGGATTACTGAGCCCCTCTGTAGGAAACCAACTGAATTCGCTGCCACCTGAAGCAACAAGTGAAACAGCTTCACCTGGCATAAAGATTGAATCGGGCACGGCAATTTCTACGACAGGAGCCGGGTACGTAGAAACGTTCACGGTGCGGGTTAAAGCACAATCTTTTGATACTCTTGCAGCAATTTTGTAATTACCAGGTTCAGAAATTGTAACAGTAGGGGTATGATTATTCTCGCCGCCGGTCCACACATAGCCGGAAAAATTTCCTAATACTGATATTTCTATACTTTCTCCCTCACAAAATTTGAAACCTGTTTCTGTTTTCACGCCATTTGTTGAAATCAGGTTATCAAAAGGTAATAAGTCATCATTTATTACCTCCTTTACTTCAGAAGGTTCTGATGTCATTTCACAAGAGGCACCGCTTTTAACCAGAACTTTATAGAACCCTGCTTCGGTTACGTCCAAAGATTCGGAATTCGCTCCCGAAATTTGCTTATCATTTTTAATCCATTGATAGCTGCTAAATCCTGAAGGGGCAAACAAAGTAACAGCTTGAGAACCGCATATAAATAAAGTTCCTCGTGGTTCAATTAAAGGCTGTGGACACTCCTCAGCAATTGTATTGACAAATTCGGTTCCATTTGCGATGTTTACTTTACCTATTATCAGCGTAAATAATAAAGCGAGTGCCCAGTTAAATTTCATTTTATTTCAGTTACAATTATCAAAAAATTAATGACGGAATCTCGGATTCATTCTCTTCGGCTTTTTTTCTTTATCGCCCAAAGCCAAAGAGAGTTGTATTTCATGCGAGCCACCGAGATAACTGTTTACCTGAGCCGCAGCAAATTCATAAGCATAACCAATTTTCACATTTTCCCCCGCATGTAACCCCACCAAAGCAGACGCACCATAGTCCTGCCTGTAAACTCCTCCGAGCCAAAAAACCTCATTAAATCTCATGATTGCTGTTGCTTCAAATTGAGCAGGTAAATTCTCCTTAATCCTGTACAAAAGATAAGGCTCCAGTGCAATTTTGTTTCCGGGAAAGTGGAATGCATAACTGCCCATAAACAGCAACTCATTGAGTGGGCTAAAACTAAACGCTTCACTTGAGTAGCTGGGGTTCATCAGTGTAGGTAGGGAAAAACCTAAATTTAAATCATAATAACGGTAGTTAATTCCGAATTCACTTAGAAATTGAGTAGTATTATTAAAAAGAGCAACGACCTCGGGGTCGTTGAAATCCAGCGATTCATCTGTATCTATAGAGTGCTTTAATGCCCCACCTGATATCCCAAAAGAAAGGGCGTGCTTTTTATCGCGACTAAAAGATGCTGTATAACCTAGCGTCAGAAATACTGTAGTACTATTTAGTATGCTTTTTTGATCGTTAATAATCTTTATACCCGTATTCAGATTATTATTGAAGGGGACATCAAAACTTACTATTGAGGTTATTGGAGCTCCATCTATTCCCCTCCACTGTTGTCGGTGGTTTAAGGAAACATTGGCTCTACCTTCTTTTCCAACAAAGGCGGGGTTATAGATATAAGGGTTTAGAAAAAAATGATTATTAATAATCCTTTCCTGCGCTTTTATGCCAAATTGAATAGAGAATAACAGAATTACTAAACATACATTTTTCATACACCTTCTTTTCCGATGACGCAGGTCACCGCCTTTAAAAAATCTATTTAACCCTTTTCATTTTCAAACTTTCACTTGAAAACCTTAATAGGATTAAAATTATATAGATTATATTTTTTAAATATTGGGATTATTTGCGAAATGTTACGTATATCACTTCTTTCTGATTATCGCAGATTTATTATCTCTACATCAGTGATTTAAGTAAAAAAGAATTGGACATTAAAAAGAAAAAAATTAAAATTGTGTTTCACACTTAAATTCATGTTTGCAAATGTTAAATGAAGATGCAAGGCAAAACCTCTCCTCAGGATCTCCATGGGAAAAGAAGGTTGGTTATTCGCGTGCTGTAAGAGTAGGATCAATTATCGAAGTTTCAGGAACAGTAGCCATTAACGACCAAAATGAGGTTGTAGGAAAAAATGATCCATATTTACAAACTGCCTTTATTCTTCAAAAAATAAAAAAAGTTCTGGAAGACTGTGGTAGTAAATTGGAAGATGTTGTCAGAACGAGAATTTTTGTTACGGATATAAGCAGATGGGAAGAAATAGGGAAGGCGCATGGTGAAATATTTGCGGATATCAGGCCTGCCACTTCTATGATTGAAATAAAAGCCCTCATAGATCCTGCTTATATGGTTGAAATAGAAACAACTGCAATCTATAGTGACAAAGGGACAGTTTAAGTTCTAAACACGGCTGCCTAAACAAAAACACCTATTTATTGATCGTTTAATGACCAATTATATTCCAAATAAGTAATATCGGCATTTTCGGAGATCTTAGTCTTTGAGTATTGGTTTATAAAATCAATTATTCCTTTTCCATTTATTTCAAAATCCCCTCCATACCAGGAAAAATATTTGGATAATTGCGCTTCCTCTTTGGTAATTTTATTCCTGGTTGGATTATTTATAAAGGCAATTGCTTCCTCTTCCAATTGCCGGTCTAATTTTTCACCTGTGTAGGCCTCATTCCTTAGCTCAGGGCAAGAAAGCGCGGCACAAACCAAAGCAAAATGAATTCGTGGATCATTAAAATCACTCCTTATAATACCATGCTCTATATTATTCAAATCTAATTGCTTATCGCCAATTTCGATAAACTTGATATCCCAAGGTGAATTAACAAAAGTTATCAGCGGCCCCGACCCTATTTTTTTAATGCTTTCAACTGGATAATGTTCGAGAATAAGAGCAATCGTAAATGCATTGTAAGCATTTATCCAATAGGCGAGTTGCTCGTCCTTACTCCAGGTATTTTTATCAGGTGCGGAATTCTCTAACACTTCCAGATAAGCATTTAGTGTGGATCTATCTTTTTTGAAGCCTTTATAGTCGACTAATCCGTTCTCATCAACATGCTCTTTTAATAAGCTGTCCCATAGTTCGTGAGAAATAGTACTTGCTTCGGAAGCGGGTGCATCCACTCCATTGCAGGAAAACGAAAGCAGAAGAAGAAGAAAAACAATTGCACGCATAGAAAATTATTTTGTAAGTTTTTAGAGATACGTAAACATTCGACCTAAAGATTAGTTCTCTGAAAATTATCAAGATAGAACCAAGGATTAATAGAATTATATAATCAGTTAGCAATGGACCAAGTTGTTTTTTTAGGTATAAGCTATGAAATTCTGCTGGTATTAGTAATTATTACAATAGCTGTTATTCTATTTATAACAGAGGCTCTCTCCGTGGATATCGTCAGTATAATCGTAATGGTGTTACTAATGATAAGTGGCGTGCTTACACCTGAAGAAGGCTTTAGTGGCTTTAGTAATCCTGCGACCTTAACTGTAGGTGCCATGTTTGTGATAAGTGCCTCCATTTTCAGAACTGGAGTTTTAAATGGAATGGGCACATTTCTTATAAAGGTTGGCAAGAAGAATTATATTCTCTGCCTGATTACTATAATGGTATCTTCCGGAATTATATCAGCCTTTATAAATGATACCGCTGTTGTTGCTTTGTTCATGCCTATTGTTCTACAGGTGGCAAAAGACACGAATATTAGTCCGGCAAAACTTTTAATGCCTCTTTCCTTTGGAGCTTTATTAGGCGGCGTATGTACGCTCATAGGAACCTCCACTAATATTCTCGTAAGCGGGATTGCTGTTAAACAAGGCGAAGAGGCCTTTTCTATGTTCGAAATGGCTCCTGTGGGCATTTGGTTCCTGATGGCCGGAACACTGTATATGGTATTTGTTGGCCATAAATTTTTACCCGATAGGAAAGCAAATGAAAACCTGGCGCAGGAATTTGATATGGGAGAATACTTGACAGAGCTATTAGTTGGACCCGGTTACAAGGACATAGGTAAAAGAATAGCAGACTCTGATCTTGCCCAAATTCTAAAGGTAAAGGTAATTGACGTAACAAGAGCTGATGGAAGAACAATGAAGGCCACGGGATATACCGACATCTTAGAGAATGACAGTATGAGAATTCTGTGTGATTTAGAAACTTTAAAAAAACTAAGTGACCAATCGGGCCTTGAAATAAAAAAGGAAAGAAAATTTAGTGAAGGCGGCTTAAGCTCCTCCACTGCAAAATTATATGAGGCGATTATAACACCAAATTCAGCGTTGGACGGCAGGACCTTAAAGGAAATGAACTTTAGTCTGATATATGGAGCATGGGTATTAGCTATTCGCAATCGCTTAGGCGTTGTTGGAGATCAGGTCGGTTTGACCCGATTAAGGGCTGGAGATATATTATTACTACTCTCTACTCCGGCTGACCTTTCTAATCTTCGTAACAGCGGCGATTTTTTAATTGTTTCGGAAAAGAATTCTTCTGAGTTCCGATACAAGAAAACCATACCGGCGATTCTGATTATAGGAGGTGCCATTGCAGCAGCAGCGTTTAATATTGCTCCCATAGTGTTAAGTGCAACTATTGGGGTAGTATTATTAATATTGTTTCAAGTCGTAAATGTGGAGGAAGCCTATCGATCAATCGAATGGAAAGTAATTTTTATGCTGGCTGGCGTGTTATCCATGGGAACCGCTTTGGAAAAAACAGGGGCTGCCAAACTCCTCTCAAGCGGGCTTGTCAATACGCTCGGATTACTTGGGCCGCACGCCGTTCTTTCTGGAATGTTCTTTTTAACTTTTATGGCTACAAATTTCATGTCAAATAATGCTACTGCCGCATTATTGGCTCCTATCGCCATAGCCACAGCCAAAGCAATGGGAGTAAGTACCAAGCCGCTTCTTATGGCCATTACTTACGCTGCTTCCTTAAGCTTTATGACTCCAATTGGTTACCAAACAAATACGATGATTTATGGCCCGGGAAATTACAGGTTCAAAGATTATTTGAAAGTAGGCACGCCCTTAAATCTCCTTTTATGGGTTTTAGCTTCCATTCTAATTCCTATTTTCTTTCCATTTTAATTGAAAACAAATCAATCGGAAAAGTGCGGAGCATATCTCAAATTAGCGCTTAGGTTCTCAGGATATATTGCTCAGTTCGCAAAGATCTCCCTGAGAAAAATAAATTATTTTGCTTCGGTTGCTAACAGTCAAAAA
>CAMPJM010000024.1 GCA_946886805.1 uncultured Flammeovirgaceae bacterium
ACATTAAACTGTTATCAAAAGCATAAAGTCGAGTTTCTGGACGTACAATTTATACCATAAAAAAAGCTGCCGAAGAAAATTTTCTGTCGGCAGCTTCATTATTTTATATTGAATTTACAAATTAATCTTTCTGATCTTTCTGTTCTTTAGTAGCTTTCTTCTTTTTTACCTTTAGATTCAAGACTTCGCCCTTTCCATCATAATCAGCAATAATCACATCTCCATCTACTAAATCACCTTTCAATATTTCTTCTGCAACAAGATCTTCCAAATACTTTTGGATGGCTCTGTTAAGGGGTCTTGCTCCATATTGAGGATCATATCCTTTATCGGCAATAAAGTCTTTGGCTTTTTCGCTCAGCTCCACCGTATATCCTAAAGCGGTGATCCTGGCAAAAAGTTTTCCCAAAGTAAGATCTATAATGCGGTGGATATGCTCCCTTTGAAGCGAATTGAACACAATAACATCATCAAGACGATTCAAAAACTCAGGACTAAATGCCTTCTTTAAAGCGTTCTGAATAGTCGATTTCATTAAATCATCCATCCCGTCCACTTTGGTTTGCGTGGCAAAACCTATTCCTGATCCGAAATCTTTTAAATCCCTTGCTCCAATATTTGAAGTCATTATGATGATTGTATTCCTGAAATCAACTCTTCTTCCCAAACCATCAGTTAAAATACCGTCATCCAAAACTTGTAACAACAGGTTATAAACATCAGGGTGAGCTTTTTCGATTTCATCCAGCAACACTACGCTATATGGTTTTCGCCTTACTTTTTCGGTAAGCTGTCCACCCTCTTCATATCCTACATAACCTGGAGGTGCTCCTACCAATCTGGAAACACTGAATTTCTCCATGTATTCACTCATGTCTATTCTTATCAGAGACTCTTCTTTGTCAAAGAGATAAGTTGCCAATACTTTGGCTAATTCTGTTTTACCAACACCGGTAGGTCCTAGAAAAACGAACGAGCCAATTGGTTTTTTAGGATCTTTAAGACCTACTCTGGTTCTTTGAATAGCTTTAACAAGCTTTTTGATGGCTTCATCCTGCCCAATAACTTTACCTTGCAGTTCTTCGGCCATTCCACGAAGTTTCAAGCTCTCATTTTGAGCTATTCTGTTCGTAGGAATCCCCGTCATCATACCAATAACTTCTGCTACACTTTCTTCATTCACTTCGTAGCGTTTGGAATTTGTTTCCTCTTCCCAACGAGCCTTGGCTTTTTCTAGCTGATCCAGCAGCTTCTTCTCTTTATCTCGAAGCTGTGCGGCTTCCTCATATTTCTGGCTTTTTACAACCTTGTTCTTTTCCTTTTTAATATCTTCAATCGCTTCTTCGAACTGAATTATTTCATCAGGAACATGAATATTGTTTATGTGGACACGTGCACCTGCCTCATCCAAAACATCAATGGCTTTGTCGGGAAGGAACCTGTCACTAATATACCTGTCGGACAACTTTACACAAGCATCTATGGCCTCTGCTGTATAATTTACGTGATGGTGATCTTCGTATTTATCCTTAATGTTGGTAAGAATCTGGATTGTTTCTTCAGGAGTAGTAGCATCTACCATCACCACCTGAAATCTCCTTGCAAGCGCGCCATCTTTCTCAATGTATTGTCTATATTCGTCAAGAGTAGTTGCGCCTATGCATTGTATCTCGCCCCTTGCCAACGCCGGCTTGAACATATTGGAAGCATCCAAAGAACCGGATGCACCACCGGCTCCTACAATTGTATGCAACTCATCAATGAACAGAATAACCTCAGGAGATTTCTCCAGCTCGTTCATCACGGCTTTCATTCTTTCCTCAAACTGGCCGCGATATTTTGTACCAGCAACCAAAGAAGCAAGATCAAGTGTGACCACTCTTTTGTTGAACAAAACCCTTGAAACTTTCTTTTGCACAATTCTTAATGCAAGACCTTCTGCGATGGCAGTTTTACCTACCCCAGGCTCACCAATCAATATTGGGTTATTCTTTTTTCTTCTACTCAGAATTTGAGCAACCCTTTCGATTTCCTTTTCTCTCCCAACTATCGGGTCTAACTTATCAGCTTCCGCAAGTTTGGTGAGGTCTCTGCCGAAATTATCCAGCACAGGGGTTCGGGATTTTTCCGTGCTTTTTGTAGCAGAAGATTCCTTACCCGTAGAAGAGCTACCAAAAATCCTTGACGAATCATCATCCGGATCATCTGTGTCTGACGAAGCCATCGGATTTTGGGTCTGATATTCTAGCAATTCTTTTACCACATCATAATTCACATCAAATTTTTCCATAATCTGTGTAGCAATATTATCTTCGTCCCTTAAAATGGATAGAAGTAAGTGTTCTGTTCCTATTAATTGACTTTTAAATATTTTCGCTTCCAGATAGGTTATTTTTAAAACTTTTTCTGATTGACGAGTGAGAGGGATGTTAGCAAGATTCTTTACATTATTGGTGGCGGTTCCTTTGGTAGCTTGTTCCACAGCGATCCTTAGATCGTCCAGGGAAACCCCAAGCTTTTTAAGTAAACTAACAGCCACGCCTTCGCCTTCACGGATCATTCCTAAAAGTAAATGTTCTGTTCCTATATAATCATGGCCAAGCCGCAATGCTTCTTCTCTGCTTAGTGATATTACCTCTTTTACTCTATTTGAAAATTTTGCTTCCATATTCGAGGTTTGTTTATCTAAATATAAATATATATACGTAAAATTTAATTCTATAAGCTATAATATCTGTTAATAAAGGCAAATTATTTGTTACAGTCAACTACAAAACGAAGAAAGAAAAATAATTGTTCAGATTCATTTCCCGATAGCGGACTGCAGGAGAATGTGACGAGCATTTGGACCTTCACAAAACAACAGATCAATAATACTCATATTTGCTGCAAAATTATTGCCAAATACTTGATTATATATACATGGTTCTAAGAAACCATTATTTTTATAGGAATTTTTAGGGTGTATCACCTCCCTAAAATCATTAACGGGCGATAGAGGAAATTTCTCATACTCATCGGTGAGTGACAATGTTACCTCATTTTCCAAGAGCTTAAGACAAAGTGTCAGCAAATCTAAATTCAAATCATACAGGTACGAATGTTTTTTCTCGTACACCTGCCGGAATAAATCCTCATAATGCTCAAAAAATGGCGATTTACCATAGGCTGTTTGAATAGAACGCCAATGGTTTTTTACCCAAAGTTGATCATAATCTATTTTTATTTCCCGGATCTTCACTTTGCTGTTACCTCTGCAAACCGGAACAATCAAAGCCTCAGTCTTTTGTGATGATTTAATATAACATCTGTTTCTATAGCTTTGTTTGATGTAGTTTTCACAGGCTTCCAGTGATATTCTCTCATATTTCATGATACAAGCGAAATACTCAATACATGGAAGGTAGTGTAGCGATAACAGTGCAATCATTAGAGAATTTTGTGAGAAGTAGTTTATACCGAAATATGCGTTGGCAATCTCGTCCAAATGACCGTCGGGGATTCAACTCAGAAGCTATTTGGGTTACACCATATTTTCTTCGTTTTAAGCTTAGGAATCGCAATCGCGTTTATTGTCCTTAAATATTCCCCTTCAATGGGTTCGGAATTTTACCTGAAAGGAAGAAAATATTTAAACATATTGTTCAATATCGCCTTTTCCTTCCCTTACTATTTCATAGGACTCTTTGGTGCAATCGACAATGGTAGAAGCTATATTATCCCCATACCCGCCATCTATGACAATATCGACCAAATTAGCAAATTTTTCATATATCAAACTCGGATCTGTTGAATATTCTATTACATCATCTTCATCACGGATGGAAGTGGTTATGATTGGATTTCCCAATTGTTTGACTATTGTTCTTGGTATGTTATGATCGGGAATTCTTATACCTACCGATTTCTTTTTCGCATTTAATATCTTAGGCACACTGCTATTGGATTCAAGAATAAAAGTAAATGGACCAGGCAATGCTTTTTTCATTATTTTAAAAACAGGGGTCGACAAGTGCTTTACGTAGTTTGAAATATCACTTAGATCATAGCAAATAAAAGAGAGATTGTTCTTAGCGGGGTTTATTCCTTTAATTCTACAAACTCTTTCCACTGCCTTCTGATTAAAAATATCACACCCTATTCCATAAACAGTATCTGTTGGATAAATTATCACTCCTCCGTTTCGCAATACCTCAATAATTTTATCCATCTTTTTTTGGTCAGGATTTTCTTCGTATAGTTTTATAAGTTCTGCGGTCATAATAAACTATTTATAGCTTCTTTGAAGTTATATTAAATGTAGCGTAATATAAGTTTCAACATGGATTTTTGTTGCATTGTTTTTAACAAAACCCTGATTTCGGACACTATTTTCCCTAAAATATTACAATACTAAGACAGAGAAGCCCAAATCAAAAACAATTGCTTAATTTTGTTGGGAGAAAAATATAAGCTGTCCTCTCGTGTGGTTAAGATGACCATCTTCAATTGCTCTGACGAGGATATTCAATAGGTTATTAAAACATAATTAATGAAAAGGAGAAAAGTTTTTATAGTTATCATCCTCATATTTTCTATATTATTGTCCTCGTTTGGGCTTTATTTTTATCAGTTATTCATGACTCCCAACATTTTGGTTGAGAAATCTGATACAGCGTTTTTAATTCCACCAGGAGCTACTTTTAAAGATGTCCAGAATAATCTTCACGATGAGGGCTTTGTTCAAGACCTGGTAGCCTTCAGTTTTCTAGCCAAATTGATGGATTATGATGAAAATGTAAAGGCCGGCAGATTTATGCTTAGAAAAGACATGACCAATTTTGAGGCCATTAAATTGTTACGCTCCGGGAATCAGGCCCCATTGAATATCACCTTTAATAACGTAAGATTAAAAAAGGAACTTGCCGAGAAAATCTGCGCCAATATAGCTGCGGATGAGGACAAATTTTATGAGCTCCTTCAGGATACTGCTTTTATAAGCGATTATGGATTTGATGAATATACCATCGTAAGCATGTTTATCCCAAACACCTATGAGGTTTACTGGACTATCTCAGAAAAGGAACTTTTTGACCGGATGAAAGCAGAATATGACAAGTTTTGGAATAATGAAAGAATGGCTAAAGCAGATTCGATTGGTTTAACACCGGAAGAAGTATCCACACTCGCTTCGATAGTACAGGCGGAAAGCAAAAAAAATGATGAGAAGCCAAAGATAGCTGGAGTATATCTCAACCGGTTGGAAAGAGGGATGGCCTTGCAGGCTGACCCTACCCTGGTTTATGCCGCCGGGGATTTTACTATCAAGAGGGTCTTGAATGTTCATAAAGAAATAGAATCTCCATATAATACCTATAAATACGCTGGACTACCCCCCGGCCCTATTAATGTTCCTCCTATTTCTGCAATAGATGCCGTTTTAAATTATACTTCGCATAACTATCTTTACTTTTGTGCAAAAGAGGATTTTTCAGGCTATCATAGTTTTGCAACAAATCTGAGGCAGCACTTGAACAATGCGAGACGGTACCAAAGAGCTTTAAACGAAGCAAAACTTTATAGATAATTAAGCAAATAAAAATGTTTGTATATAACCATTCCCTAAGAGTACGATATGCTGAAACTGACCAAATGGGATATGTTTATTATGGTAATTATGCAACCTACTATGAGGTAGCACGGGCTGAGTCCCTCAGAAGCCTGGGCCTTTCCTATAAAGAAGTAGAAGAATCAGGTGTTATAATGCCGGTTTTGCGGAATAGTTCACTGTACATAAAACCCGCCCGTTATGACGATTTGCTTGACATTAAAGTAATATTGAAATCATTACCACAAGCAAGGATCACTTTCCATTATGAAATTTACAATTCGGCTACGCTAATACATTCCGGAGAAACTACGCTTGTTTTCGTGAACAAGGAAACCTTTAAGCCCTGCAAAGTGCCAGAATTAATGGAAAATGCTTTAAAACCATTCTTCAATGAGGGAAAAGATTAAAAAGAAAATTGGAGGATCCAGAAGATTTCTCAGATTTTTGGTCTTCCTGAAAAATTTGAGAATTAAAAAAAGAAATGTTTCTTTATATGATGTAATCATTGTTTTTATTGACAAAGTCAGGAAAGATGAAATTTTTGAGCGGGCAAATAGTGTTGCCTTTAATTTCACGTTGGCTATTTTTCCAACAATTATATTTTTATTTACGCTTATCCCTTATATTCCATATCCTCCGGCATTAGATGTTAAAATCCTTCGATTTCTGCAAGATGTAATGCCGTATAGCACCTATGAAGCGGCGGCGGGTACAATCGAAGACATTGTGAGTAAACCTCGAGGTGGATTGCTTTCTTTTGGTTTTGTTTTAGCCTTGTATCTAGCCACCAATGGCATGAGTTCTTTGATGCTGGCCTTTAACAAATGTTACCGGACAGTGGAAAGAAGAGGATTTTTAAAAACACGTTTAATTGCTACCATACTTACTTTTACCCTTGCCTTTGTGGTGTTTCTTGCAATTTTATTACTTATTGTAGGCCAGTTTTTTATTACGGCTATGCAGCATTATGTATTTATGGAGGACTCTGTCGTTTATCTGATCATACTCCTAAGATTCATAGTAATATTTATAATATTTCTCACAGGAATATCCTGTATTTATTATCTGGCACCTGCTGTACATGACCGATGGAGATTCTTTTCATTTGGCTCCCTCATTGCTACCCTCTTAAGCTTGGGCATTTCCTATGGCTTCTCGTTTTATATCAACAATTTTGGAACTTACAATAAGGTTTACGGATCTATTGGGGCACTTATAGCCATTATGATTTGGCTCTTCATTTTGAGCGTGGTACTTTTAATAGGATTCGAAATAAATGCAAGTATTGATACCGCCACAAAATTAAATCTCGACAAAAAAATAAATGCCAAAGCTGGTTTAGAGACGTAAAGCGTCTGTTGCAAGACCGCTCTATGTATTCGGGTTAAGTTGCTTTGGGCAGTTATATTTACCTCTAAACTAGGGACTTACTTTCCAAATTTTATCTGAAGCCTCCAGATATTCAGGTAGTGCTGCGGAACCATACCAATTGTACAACTCAATTGCTAACAATCCACTTTTAATGGCAGGATCTGTTTGCATTAATTTCTCAGCTTCTTCAAGAGTGGTAACATTGAGGATAAAAATTCCTCGATAATTATTGTCATTTTTCCCGAGCGGTCCTGCCACTATCAATTTCCCTTGCTCCACCAGACGATTAATGTTTTCGAGATGTCCCCTGAAACTATTGCTAATGAAGGCTTTGTCGGTAGTTTGGTTCTCCCCCGTTTTGAGCATAACCAGTACATAGCCTTTCATTCCATAATCGTCGGCTCCCAGCTTTTGGGCTAACGAGGCATCATAATTTGGATTTGAAATTGTGGAATCTTTTTCGATGATTTTTTCGACCTGCTTTTCCATTTTGTAGGCAGATCCATTCTCCTTACCATCCGATACCTGAACAAATATTTCAGTATCGTCTAATATTTTATAAGTGATCTTTTTTGGAAAATTATGGGTTGGATTCTCAAAAACATAAACACTGTCGGACTGCGTAAGCTTGAAGGGGATTTTCTCTCCCTGGTTTTGGTTCAGAACACTCGCAGTATAAATAATTTCGTTGTCTTTTCGTGAAATTTCCAGGTATTCAGAAACTATCATTCGTCCGTCCGCTATCTTATATGAAAAGCCTTTTAGGGTATTCTCATTAAGGCTGTCCCAATGTTCATAGCTTTCTTTGTTTTCTACTTTCCATGTCCCCGGCAAAAAATCAGGAAAATCTGATTGAGCAAAAGCTCCATCAGTTAAAAACAGCATTAATAATACTATAGAAAATTTCATTTTTCAATTACCCGTTTTGACATGCATACTTTTAAACATTGCGAATAAATTATATCGCCCTTCGTGCGACGTTCCGTAACTTATAAGTTGTGTCAGCTTAAGATGATCCAGTTTATGAAGGCAAACTGTGACTATACAAGTTTATGAGCATGTTTAGGATCTCCAATGTTTTGCAGCTTTATGCAAAGAATGCTCAATTTCTCCCTATCCTATTCTTACTTTTTTCTGCACAAACGAAACGGAGATAACAAAAATCAAATTTATAAAAAAGCTTAATATCATAATTTGAAAAAAATCAGTCTTGTAATGATCATAAATCATAAAAACTATCACTCCGTAAAAAATAGAAAGTCCCATTATAGATTCAAATAACTGCTTCGGAACCTTTGAAATCTTTGTAGATAGGTAAAATGTTAATATGGGTGTTAATACGAACCAAAATAAGAATAGAGTAAACAAATTCCAGCCGACCAACATCGAAAACGGAAAAAAAACTATGGAAAGACCAAGTGGAATCGCAAAAATTCCTTTTAGGCTGTTAGTAAGTTCCTTTTTCATTATAAATATATTTACGGTTCCTCCTGACGATCAAACTGCTTCAATTAAAAATACAACTTTTTAGATATTTATAGAAGCCTTTCTTGAAAATAAATTTATTAAAGTTTCGTATTTACTTTAATGAGTTTAAGAGGCGTATTAAGCTTCCACACTGCTCTTGTATGTAGGCATTGCAAAGCATTCAGGTTTAAAAATCAATTAAAGGAAGCCCGAAATTCCAATGGTGAAATCTGGGTTTTGTTCTTGAATAACTTACTAAATGATTGCGGATGTTCAAAGCCCAGCGCATACGCAATTTCGCTCACAGAAAGTTCGGTGGTAGATAATTTCTCCTTGGCTTTTTCAATTAGTTTATTGTGAATGTGCTGTTGCGTGCTCTGTCCAGTGAGTGTTTTGAGCAAGCCGCTTAAATAGTTGGGAGACACGTTGAGCTTATCAGAAATATCCTGCACCCTTGGCAAGCCATTTAAGACTAAATCATTACTGTTGAAATAATCTGCAAGGAGGTTCTCTAACTTATCGACGGTTTTATGATTAGATATTTTGCGGGTAATAAATTGACGGTGGTAAAACCGATCTGCATAGTGGAGCAACAACTCGATCTGGGATATAATAATGCCCTGGCTGAATTTATCGATGTTGCTATGATATTCCTGCTGAATATTTTGCATAATTCCCACAATAACGCCTTCTTCCTTTTCTGAAAGAAACAGCGATTCATTGACCGTGTAGCCAAAAAAATCATATTGTTTGATTGCCTTTGCTAGCGAAGTATTCCATAAAAAATCAGGGTGCACAAGCAACAACCACCCCGAGGGCTGCGTGCTTTCTTCACCATCAATCACTTCTACGCTAAAAACCTGTCCTGGTGCGATAAAGGACATTAATCCTTCATCAAAATCAAATTCCTGCTGTCCGTACCTGAACTTGCCACACACATCTCTTTTTAAGCCTATCGTATAAAAATCCTGTATCCAGGTAACCCGGTTATTTTCGGTGGAATGTTTGATTTGACTATAATCCACCAAACTGATTAAGGGGTGCTCTGGAGTAGACAAACTTCTGATTTTATGAAATTCACTAATGGTCTTGATTCTATGAATTTGTTTGCTTGCCATGTTTGTTGTTTTATGATTTCCCGCGTGAAAGCCATTTGTCAAACACCTTATTATAAAAGGGGAGTAAAATATATGACATAAGCGGCACTAATATAATCGTAAGAATCAATGTTCTCACAGGGATTGGGGATTTTGCAAGAAAATCCCCAAACAGTAGAGATATAACCGTTATCAGCGGATAGATCGCGAGCCAAATTAAAAAGACCTTTTTATGTTGCAAGTTTTTCATTATTTTTTTTACACTTGATATTATACGCATTTTTGTTTACTAATTATCCGATATCTTCACAAAATTCGATGCTGTTACCAAAAGGGTCCTTAATAAAGGCCACTCGTTTGCCAATAGCCTGAACACTGAAATTCCGTATGATGCTTATGTTTCGTTTATTAAGTTCCTCGATTGTTTTATCTAAATTTTCAACATTGAAACATAAATGGTTGTAGCCAGATTTTACTTCTTCATTATTTAACTTTTCATTGCTATTATTAGAAATAATCTCAATAATAAAATCATCGTCATTGGGTGGTGCGATAAAGGCCCGCTGAATTTCACCGACTATCCATTTACGAATAATCCTAAAATCAAGAATTTCTTCGTACCACTTTAATATTTCAATGTACTTCGCAGTACGGATTCCAACGTGCCTGGCCTTAATATCACTAAACTTACTGTGCGTATTTTCTTCTGAAAATGCAAGGGCTATGATTTGGTTATCCATAAATTGAATATTTTATTTTTGATTAAAGGTTTGCGCAAACTCCTTTGCGAAATCTTCCAACTTCACTTCTCCAAATGTAGGATTGTTCAGGTAATAATCTTCCGCCAATAAGCCATTACGAAGACCGGCATACATTTCAACCAAACCCTCTGCAATAGTTGGGTTCATTCCAGCGGCAACTAGACCATTTTTTGTTTGTTCGTCCGTAATGAGGAGCCATTCCAGATCCGGCTTCCCAATTGCTTTGCCTATGATACGCGCAGTTTCTTTACCGGTAACTTCTTCGCTTGCGACGTAACGGACTTTTCTGCCAACAGGCGGAGCCAACAGTTCTTCTGCGACTGAAGCGGCAATATCTATGGGAGAAACCCAGGGAATGATGTCTTCTGCGCCATAGTTTGCTGCGATAATACCTTCACTTTTTATCATCTCTGCATAGCCATATAAATTATAGTAGAAAGAAGTTGGGCGAATGTGGGTAATAGCTACATCAGAAGGCAGCTCATCAATAATCTTCTCAACATCGTGCGCACCAAGTAAAATTCCATTGCCCTTGTCCATATGAGCGCCAATGCTACTAAGATTTACCAAGTGCTTTACGCCCGATTGTTGAACAGCGTGCGCATAGTTATGGCCAAGTCTTCTATAATAAGCCAATAGGTCAAGGTTATGGTCAAAGTAATTGTTCGGCGGCACCATACTATATACCGCATCTGCTCCGGTAAAAGCACCTGTTAAAAAATCCACATCTTCCAACGAGCCAATGGCTGCCTTAGCACCCAGTGCCATAATCTCCTCTTGTCGCTTCGGCTCACTGCTGATAACAGTCACCGAATGGCCTTTTTTCACTAATGTTTCGGTTAAAGGTTTGCTGATGTTTCCTAAGGAACCTGTTATTGTGATTTTCATTTTCAATATGTTGTTTAAAAAGATTTAAAATGGTCAATTTTTAATAGTTATCCTGTAGACTCTTGTAGTTCAATACTTTATGATTCAATTGCCTTGTGCTTGTAGCGATACATGCTGCCACTTTTCCCAGGCCTCTATTCAAGTCGGTTTCGTATTAAAATTGATGCTAACTATTTTTTAATTGTTAATTCCTTTGTGCCGTCAATCAATTAAACGACTGTCGGGAATGCCAAAAGAGACTATCGTACCTTTGATTTAAACATTTTGCTGAATATTCGGAGGTTCGTTGGAGAACCTGTTATTGTGACTTTCATTTTATTCTAATATTATTCTTAGCAATTTATCGTCTCCCGGTCTCGGTGCTGTTCCTCCCCAAGTGGCGTCATCAGTATTTGAGCTAATTAACCAAAGAGCCCCGTCAGGAGCGACTTCGACCGCCCTGATCCTGCCATATTCTTCTACCAGGTGTGCCACAGGTTCCCCATTGAGCATTCCGTTTTCCACTGGTATCTGGTATAACCGTTGCCCGCCTAGCGCTCCCATCCATAAAGAACCGCGCGCATAGGCCATTCCCGAGGGGGAACAGTCATCCGGATGAAATACTGCAAGCGGTGGTTCTCCAAAATTTCCCTCAGTTCCTTCCGACTGAGGCCAACCGTAGTTTAGTCCGGCTTCTATCACGTTCACTTCGTCCCAGGTTCTATGGCCCAACTCCGAAGCATAAACAGTACCGTCCGGCCCAAATGCAATACCTTGTACATTGCGATGTCCATAGGAATAGACGGGGCTGCCGTTTAGGTTTCCCTCGGGAATGGAGCCATCTATTTTGATTCTTAAAATCTTTCCATTCAATGATCCTGCATCTTGCGCTAACTCGGGCTGAAATGCATCACCGGTACTGATCCACAGATTGCCATCTTGCCCAATTTCCAGGCGGCCGCCATGATGCCTGTTAGCATTTGTTATCCCCTCAAGCAATACTGTAGTTACTTCAAGATCGCTGAAATCTTCTGCGATCCTAATAGATACAACCCTGTTGGAAGGCCGGGCTGATAGATAAGCGTAAATAGTCCTATCGTCTTCAAAGGAAGGTGAAGTTTCCAGTCCCAGCAGACCTCCTTCCGCGCTAAAAGATACACCAGGGACGGTACCAACAAGTTGAGGAGTCCCTCCCTCCGCAGGTATCCTGTGAATCTGGGCAGTTGTCCTTGATGAAATCAATAATGAGCCATCGGGCAGAAAGGTTAGTCCCCATGGAGCAGTCAAACCTTTAGCCATTTCAGTTATCTTCCCTAAATTCTGCTGCTGGTACTGCTGCTCCGTTGGTTCATGCTCACTGATATTATTGTCCGACTGCTCGCAAGACAAGAGAGAGAATGTAAATATAATTTGTGTTAACCGAATCATAAGTTCATGGTTTATTGGCTATCATTACTTAGCACCTATATTGCTTGCCCACCGGACACTTCGATGCGCTGGGCATTGATCCAATAGGCCTCTTCCGTACAAAGAAAGGCAACGACAGGCCCAATATCTGTTGGCAATCCTACCCTGCCCAAGGCTGTGAGGGAAGCAATGTGGTCGTTTACTTGTTTGTTATCCCTAACAAAACCTCCACTAAAATCTGTCTCAATAGCACCTGGAGCAACTATATTTACCCTTATCCTACGCTGAGCCAACTCCTTGGCCTGATATTTTGTAAGGGTTTCCAGAGCACTCTTCATGGACGCATAGGCAGAAGAGCCAGGATAAATAATCCGCGTCAATCCAGAAGAAATATTCACAATCCCTCCACCTTCGTTCAGGTACTCCAAGGCCTGTTGCGTGAAAAAATAACCCGCTTTGAAATGTATATTTAGCAAGTCATCAAATTGAGAAACCGTTGTTTCAGCAAAAGGAGTCGATAATCCGGTTCCGGCATTATTGATCAGAAAGTCGAATTTGGAAGTACTGAACGTCTCTTGAAGTCGCGGCCTCAGTTCATTACTGAAAAAGCCAGCGTACTTGTTATGGTCTGAAACATCCAGTTGCAATGCCAGGGCTTTTTGTCCGCTGTTTTCAATTTCGGCCACTACTGTATCTGCAGCTTGCTTGTTGCTTTTGTAGGTGAGTACAACATTTATTCCTTTTTTAGCAAGATTGATGGCCATGTCCCTGCCCAACCCACGGCTTCCTCCGGTTACTAATGCAATTTTGTTTTCCTGTGTGTTCATCTTTTTTATATTTATTTTTTTGCTTATTTGTTGCTACAAAGTTCCGTTATGATCATTGATTGGATTTAGCCAAATCTCTTGTTGTTGTAGTCAAAAGTTGCTATATCCTCTCTCTCTCTCTCTTAAAGAAGAATGTTGGCTATTGGATGGATATTAACAGAAGGCTTATTGGGTGGCTTGTTCATTCGCAGCGACATTCCCGTGGACAAATTTTGTTAGGATTGTATCCAATGTATAGCCGAATAAAAATCCGACAGCCAGAGGGAGTAATAATAAACGGGCAATGGAAACCACCTCCAGGTGCGGTTCTACACCGAAGAAGACAATCAAACCGATAAACCAGGCAGCAAGATCCCTCAAACCTTTTATCTTAGTGAGGAAAGCCAACGAGCCGATAAGCAGGAATACGGCCAAGTATAAACCCCACATACCAATGCGCTCAGAAAAAAGTTTTCCAAACATCTCTATCAAGACGCCAAGGCCAATCCCCAAAATAATCTGAAGATAAATGTTAAGCGATTTCTTTAGTGATTTACCAAAGAGATAGAAGCTAACCCATGCTATGAATAAAACCCAACCAGGCCATCCAATTGAAATTGACAGGAAAACGGCCAGTGTGCCAAATAACCCCATTATGGCTCCAAAGATTAATGTTTTCATATGTTTTTGCTATTTTAGTTTCTACAAAGCTCAGCAATAATCCAAAGATAGATGTAGCCGGATCTATGGTTGTTGTAGCCGAATCTTCCAGGTCAAAGAGGAGGATAGCGAAAAGGTCGTTCTGCTAGAATTTGGGAACAGGGGCAATAAAGGAGCATATTAAAAAAGGGATCAAACGGAAATGGGCGGAGTTCAATACATAATCCACGAATGGATTACCATGCACCCATTGCGTGAATTAGTAATTGAAAGCAGGAAAAATCCTGAACAGGCTCCTCAAATAGCATTCTAGAACGTTAATTCGATCATTTCAGCATCTGAACCATGGGCGGGCACTCCAACATTGCAGGAACATTTTTAATAAAATCCAAAATATAAGGCTGCTCATTATGTAAATCCAATCCTTCCTGATTCTCCCAAACCTCATAGAAAATAAATTTATTCGGCTCATCCAGACTTTGATGTAAATCATACTGCAGGCAGGCTTTTTCATGCCTTGTTTGCACTACCAGATTCTGCAGCTTTCCTTTAACTGCCTCAGCATATTGGGGCTTACTTTCTATGATTGCTATTAAGTATATTCGCATTATTTGATTTCTTTTGATGTTTTTAAATATTTTACAGAAACGATTACAAGCTATATATAATCATGTATGGAAACATGCTTTGGCCGCCATCCAAGTAGGGTTCGCGCTTTGTCGGCATTGCAGCGGCTGTTTGAAGCAAAACCAAAATATGCTCCGGCAGGGCCAAACAACTGAACTGCTTCGTCTATACCAATGGATATTGTCTGCTCTGCTCCTAATTTCTTACTGATGGACTTAGCGATTTCTTTCAGGGATGTTTCTCCATTTTCTGCATAAAACAATGCACCCGGTTTGGCTTTTTCCAGAGTATTGAGGTATAGTTGAGCAAGATCCTCAATATGTACCGTGGACCAAATATTCTCTCCTTTTTCAATATAGAAGCCGACACCTTTTTGGTTTGCGATTTTTAATAGAGCGGGTACCTGTATGCTATCCTTCTTTAACCCCAAACCTTCGCCGTATACCATTGGCGGCACAATTACAATGCTACGAATGTTCTGCGTTGCTGCCTGAAGAACGTGGTTATTGATAATTACCCGGTGAGCCATCTCGAGACGAGGTTGCAAAGGAATATCTTCCGTGAAGACAAAATCAGTTTTTTCGCCATTGTCTTTGCCACCAAAAATGGCCGAGCCTGATGTAAAAATAAAGGTTTTGCCTGTTCCTTTTAGAGCTTCCAGAAAAGTATCTACTACATAGGGATTATCTGCAGAGTCTGCGGTATGAATAATTGCATCGGCTTTAAGGGCTTGCTCCCTCATTAATGGCGCATCATGTGTGGTGCCCAATACTGCGGCCACTCCCAGTGCCTGCAATTTTTCAGCATCTGCTTCTTTTCGCACAAGTCCCGTGACATGATACCCCTTTCTGATTAATAAGCTGGCTACGGAGCCACCAATATAGCCGGTAGCTCCAGTGATAAACACATTTTTAATATTCATAATATGTTTGTTTTAATGGTGAGTTAGGGCTTGATATAAAATAACTTGAACATTTATACTTGTTTTTTTGTCCTTTCTCTACGTTGTCCCGAAAGCTTTCGGGACGCCTTGATAAAGAACAAAAAAACTGCCTCTACTCTGTACAACTTATTTCGTAACAAGCCCTTAGTGTTGATGTTGAAATTTTTGTTTTGATAGCTAAACTTCCATCCTCAGGAAAAATCTGCCTCAGATGCTCCAGGTACTGCCCTCGGTAGTTGGCAATCTTTGCTTCGTTTACATTTTTTTCCATGTCATGAAAATGAAAGCTTTGTAAAGCTTCCATGCCCGTAAAGGCATTCATTCTGTGGAATCCAAACATAACTCCTTCGTCCACAGATTTTTGACAAAAGAATTCTCCCTGTATCGTAAACGCAGTTTCAGGTGCATTCCAGCTTGTTGTTAGCATATATTTGGTGCCGTGCAACAGGCCACCTGTACCATAATTTATAGCAGGATTTTTGGAACTCCTGCCGTCGCTGTGATAAATACCTTTGTTATGCCCCACGGTAAATACCACATCTATGTACTCTTTCAAACCATGCGGCAACTGAAACCACCAAACAGGTGTGTGATATATAATTAAATCAGCCCAAACAAATTTTTCGACCTCTTCGTCGGGATCGTATGGCTGGTTAATGTCTGTGTTTTTGACTTCAAAACCATTCATGTTATTAAAAAATGTTGCTGTTTCAGCTGCAATGGTGGCATTAAATCTTCCTCCTGAGTGGCCAAATTGCTGGCCTCCGTTAATGATGAATATCTTTCTCATAGTTTGTTTTCAATTATTTTTTTGCAAAATTATCTCAACAATAACTATTATAAAAATAAGATAAATCATACATTCGTATCAGAATTATAATAGATGATCTAATATGGTAAATCTTGAATGGTACCGCTCTTTTAAGGCAATCTATACAACCGGTACGCTTACGGGTGCTGCGGAGGCCTTATTTATTTCTCAACCTGGGGTAAGTCTTCATCTTAGTTCTCTGGAGAGCTATGTAGGTTATAAGTTGTTTGAAAGGACAGGCAGGAAAATGCTTCCGACAGAAAGAGGAAAGATATTGTACAATGTAGTAGTTGAACCCTTGTCCAAACTGGAAGATACTGAAAAGAATTTTCAAAAAAGCACCGAAAGACATACCCCTACCATTAGTGTAGGCATGTGCTTTGAAACTTTTCAGGTGACACTGGAGCAGTACATTTCTACGCTCCCTTTTAACGTGATCATTAGATTTGGTAATTATCCTGAAATGTTGGAAAATCTGGACAAAGG
>CAMPJM010000025.1 GCA_946886805.1 uncultured Flammeovirgaceae bacterium
GGATAGTTTGATAAAATAAATATAGCTTTGCCTTCATAAAAATTATTTATTCTCCTTTAAATAAGCTTCCAATAGACCTACCGTTTTCTGAGGAGAGGCATTCTGGTCGCCTCCCCTATTTGCACCGGTAATTAACCAATAGGCCATGCCAGCATCGGAATAGTCATAATAGCCCTTTTGATAGTTCGGATTTTCGTACTGAGGCATTACACGGCTCGTCCACAATCGCTGCATGCGAGGATCCGGATGGTCTTTGAGAAGGGCTAAAACCGTAGTATTACGTTTTAAGCCCGGAGAGGTCCAGGGCGGGTTTCCTCCCTGATTATTCTGGTCCTGAATTTTCCTATATTTAATTCCTTTGCTACGTACGTAATCAAGTGAGTACTTGCTATCATGATGTTTAGCCGCATGTTCGTTATTCCAGTCGCTGTGGCTAAGAAGGATTACATGTTGCAAGGCTTCGGGCTTTGCTTTGTCTACGGCCCGGCCGATGGTTTCAATAGGTCCGGCGGCCACAATCCATAATGGGTTATCGGCCGTAGATTCATTGATTAAGCTGGTCAGCTTCTTTACAGCAGCTTTGGTCTTTTCTAATTCATTATAAAAGATAGAGTTTTTATATCCACCCCACAAGGCTACAATATCTTTGATATTTTTCTCCTGGATTTTATCATAGCCTTCTCTGGTATCCCACACATGGTTGTTGTAGCCAAAATAGACTAATTTATCTTCCATTCCCGCTGCCCGGAACATGGCCAGTGCCCATGGGCTTGCCAGCCAATCATCGGTATCGTGCTGGTTTCCATCGGCACTCCAGGCAATTCTGCCTTTCAGGTCTTTTACCACCCGGTCCAGATTTTCATGGGTAATATAAGCGGGCTCTACCACAATACCCGACCAGCGCCCACGCGACCAGGCGGTGCCATCTCCTTCAGGAATAAGCTTATTGGTATGTGTGTTGGATTCCACTGCAATTACATCATTTTCGTTAAGCTTTACTGATGAAAACACCACCTTAATTGGCTTATAGTCTTCTGCCTGGCTAACCTGCGGATTCTGATAAGTCCCTATTAAAGAATCATTTACAAACAACCGATAAGTACTTTCTCCATCAAATTCGGCTAATGTGGTTAGCGTAATATTGTAAATACCTTTCCGGCCGTCGAAAGTAGTAATTGCACGGGCGAACTTATCTCTGTATTCTTCTTTCGCTGCGTTAATTGCGAGGGCATTATTAGGCCTGTCTACATAAAAAGGAACTTCGCCTGCCTCACGCTCGGTAAAGTTGGGAATAGCAGAATATAAATAATTGTGGGCAAGTGGATGAGCTGTTTCATTTCCGGTGTACAGCATTTCTTCAGGGCCTTCGCCTTTAGGGCGATAGTTGATCATGAGCCACTTATCCATCCGAAATCCATCTTCCCGCATAGAAAATGAAATGGTATGCACCCCTTCGGAGGGAACGTCCAGGTATATTAGACCGGGCACTCCGCAGTGTACTTCTTCGGTACGCTGCGAACTTTCCCAGCGCCAGGAATTTTTTCCTTTGCACCACTGCATCCGCTGTCCGCTCTCCGGCCATGTGCCATTAATGCCCACATGGACTCCGTTTTCTTCTGATCCAATGGAAAAACTACGAACCCACACATAGTATTTTCCCGGCGTACTAAAATAAACCTTGTAATCGAGAATGGCCATTTTTCCTGGTGTGTTAGAAAAATTTTCGCCATGTATTAATTTGTCCTGATGGGTTATTCGGGTATCGGGCACAATTTGCATATAGGCATTTTCACTTGCATTAGTAATGATACTTTCGATGGTATCAGAAGAAGGGTTGTTTTTATCAATCCGTTTCCATTGTCTTAATTCATCAAATCGCTGAGCATTATAATGTTCTGCTTCTACAGCCACCAGCCCGTCAACCTCTTTAAAAATTTTGTCAGACTGGGCATTCACATCAACTGACCCTATAACCGAAGCGGAAAGGGTTAAAGCAAACAATAGTGTTTTCAAGGAAATATTAGCACCTTGGACGAAAGCTCGTTTTCTCATCATCATTATATTAGTCATTTTTTATTTTCTTCGGTTTTGGACTTTATCCACCTGAATTCCCTAACTACCTCTTTGAGGAAGGAGAAATTTCAAATGCGATACGTATACGAAAAACTGCAAATCATTGTCCAATAAAAGTACATAGATTAGCAGATAGAAAAGTATAAATTACATGGAGTATAGTCCAAATTATTTATTTCCTTATTTTTCAGGGCTCCAAAATTACTTTGCCATTGGAAACTACTTTTGGCCCATCGGCATAAAAGGCTATATAAGCTCCGCAACTCCCATCCTCCGAGCTTACTTTCACTTTTCCATAAGCAAGTTCTTCTCCATGGCCCATGTAAAGGCTCTTTAGTGTGTTTTGGCTATCCAGGGTTATTACAGCAAAGGTTCCTTTAAAATAAATTCCCAGTTTTGGGTCTTCGTAAACCCCATTTTCTGCCTGGGAAATAACGAACTGGGTAAGCCTTTCCCCTCCTGCTGTAGTAATCACCTTTAATCCTTTGTACAATCCATTCTGTTCAAGCTTTTTTACGGAATGAATGGATTCGTTATCTTTACTGCCACTAAATGGCTCATAAACTACTACAAACGGACTATCCCAGGCTTCCCCGATTTTCCTAATAACAAGGGTAGGGGTAGGCATTTCATCATAAGGTACAGGGGCCTGAAAGGTTTTAGGGGCCATTACTTTTGTGTACTGGCGATCCTTAAATCCGGGAATATGCAAGCCCATAAATATATTCTTCCCTTCAGGTTTTTCAAGCGTAAAAATGGCTTTTAAATCTTTAGCATAATTGGAGGAGCTTTGCACCTGATCGAAAAAGTGCCAGCCAGGGTGGCGGTACTGCCGGTTCCTTACCCAGGGATCGTTTGCATTCGCCTGGTAGCGATCAGGATCTTCTTTTAATTGTATATCCTTATTTAAAAAAGTTAGCTTATCGCCAATATTATGGTACAAATAGTCATGGTATTCATTAGGAAGCGCCGATTTTGAACGGAAAACATCTACATAATAACCGCTGGTGTCGGAGGTTCGGATTAATGCTAAGGTACGCTGTTGCTTAGCTTCGGCTTTTTCTCCCTTATCGTCGATAAAACTGGTTTGGGTAAATGAATGATAAGGTGAAACTGCTTTTTGGCGTGGCATTGGTTCCATTTTAACCAGTTCAACCGGATTAATGCCTAAGTTAACCCATCCGCCATCGCTACGCGAAGCGCCATTAACGATTACACTATTATGTGCCGCAAAAATACGGGAATAATTCTCATGAATATCTGTTCTATACCTGCCCCGTCCATTGTCGACCCCTAATACCTGACCTTCTCCATATAATTCCATATCCATTCCGGAGGCATGGCCATGGACCATATGCGCTCCTCCTACAAAACACATCAGCCCCTCTTCTGCTTCTTTGGTTTTGCTTAAATTCCGTTGCAAAAACACAGAAGCATGGGGCATCACATCAGTTCTGGGGTGCTGCTGATTTACGATATCGCCTTTTAATTCGGGTGAAAACCAAAGCAGCCTTAAAGGTTCAAAATAAACATTAGCACCAAAGCTGCGCTCTCCAAGTTGATCTCTTTCATATTCCCCTTTTGCGATGGCCGTATTGATCAGGTACCCAAAAGTGGCCGTAATCTCCTCCATACCAGAGATTTTACCTAAATAATAAGCTTTTTCACAATCGGTGAAGTCGGTTCCTCCATAGCGTTTTCCGTCTCCAAAACGAATAATTTCATCGTTCGGATATTTTAATGCCTCCCACCGGGATAAAGCAAGTGGTATATAAGGATGCTTTTTGGCCAGTTGAAGGGCATTGTCATACTTGCTTAGGATGGCCATTAAAGTGGTGGTATAATTGGCTACTCCATTGGAGTACTGCGAGGTTTCCGGATAAACATCTCCTTCCTTTTTATAATGAGAGGCTATTTCAATGAAAGGATCCTGATAATCACTGCCTTCGAAAAGATATGCATTCAAGAAATGTTTTCTTTCATCCTTATCTTCCAGGGCAAGGGCGTTCTGTACCATGCTTGGGGCTTCCAGCACGCTCCAGTTTGAGCCTGTATGGCCATGTTGAAGAGCCAGTGCAGCATAAGTCCGAAAAACCTGTTGCGCTTTTTTTAAAGAAAATGCTATTTTCTTTTTTTGTCCGAGATCATAAGCCCTTCCTCCTTTTTGAATAAATGGCATTACAAAATCGTATATTACAGGAATTTGCGCACCAATTTCCCGAGCTTCCCGTAAATGATCATCCGGGTAAAGCCAGCCCCCATTCCCAACCGATTCTGAAGGATTTAGCTGAGTGATACCACTCACAAAAGTATGGAGAATATCCAGGGCGCACTGTGCATATTTATCATCCTCGCCAAGATAATAGGCTACCCCACAATCAACACCTACCTGGAGGTATTGCATATAAGTGTCGCCTAAAAAGCCCGCCTCAGGCTTAGAGTAATCCACTACTTTCAAAGGTGGGATCTTTCCTTCTACAGCAAGGGCTTTGTTAAAAGGGATTCCTTCAAGGAACTTCTGAGGATTTTCCTGATAAGCATTTAAATCGTCATTTAAGCGGGTCATAAACTTCTTGTGCAATGAGGCTGCCCAGGCTTGCTGCTCAATTTTTAATAAAATGGCATCTCTTTCCGTAGCATTTGCCCATATAAAGGGGCGGTCCTGAGCCTCAATGGTACCAGAAAAAAACTGCAGTACCAATGCCAAGAAAAACACAGCAGTTCTTTTTGAAATCATAATTGTTCTATTCAATAATAAAGATCGCTAAACGAAAAGGAAAGTTGCCTGCTTACTTAACAAAACAAGAAACCAACTGAAACGCAAAAGAGCCCGAACAAAATAGCTTCCAAAAACACCCTTTCCTGCTTTAATTTGCCATTTTAAAAGGTTCTACTTTAATGAAATTAAGTTTAACAGGCCCTAATAAACCCGATTCAAGTAAGGGCGAATCGGCGGTAAAGTGCAACCAGGTAGAGAAAGTTTGTCTTTCTTCCGAAGGTCTTTTCGTACCATTGATTACCCATTCCGAAATTTCTTTAATCGGGCGTCCCCGCCTGCCTTCACTTCCATACGCTGCATCCGCAGGAAAGGCTTCATCGCCAATCATACGGTTCACCCAAAGGTTACTTACGTTTACTTCCAGGTTATTAGTACCGGGGCGGAGCTGATCAGTAACATCCACCTCAAAAGGTGCTTTCCAGAGAACACCTAAATCTTTGCCATTTAATTTCGCATCGGCAATTACCTCCACCTGGCCTAACTCCAGCCGAACCCGGTAAGCATCATTTCTGATTTTCGTAAATAATTCGTTTGTAACATCAAATTCCACCTGATATCTGGCTGTTCCGGAAAAATGCTTTACATCAAAATTATTATGTTGGGTCCAGGATATTAAATGGTCCATCTGTATATTCCCGGCAGCTCCTAAGGGTAAGGGAATTTGAAGCTCCCATCCTTTTTCAATCACAACTGGAGCTGGAATACCTTTCACTTCAGCAACCATTTCTTTACCTCCTACGGTTTTTACCATATACCTACCGGTCTCCTCAGCCGAAACCATTAATTCCCCCTCCTTTAAAAAAAGTGAGGCCTTTTCAGGGTAATTATTATTTAAGGTAAATGATGCAACACCCGGATTGCCCACCAGAGGTTTGCGAAAGATCACAAACACCGATTGCATATTTTCCAAATTCAGTACAACTTCTGTCCTTCCCGCTTCGGCCTGGCGAAAATTTGCCGCCAATTCTATCTTTCCTGAATTTGGATGCCACAATTCCGGTTGTAAGCCCTTTACTCTAAAAGAAGCATTTACAGCTACCGCTTCCGCATTTTGGTTGGATATGAAAAAGATTTCTGTACTATCCATTCTTCGGTGGATATATTCTATTGGCTTCCTCATTGGCTGATCTTCATCTGACTGGTGAATGAATTGGAAAAGGGCATCGGGCCCTAAATCCATTTCTGAAAGTGTTTGTACAAGGGTTTTTTCAGGAATAACAGCACTTAAAGCTTTAACTTTTGCATCTGCCAGGGGGTAATTTTCCAGGCTTGGCGAACTGCTTAAAGGAGTTCCTACCACTTTTGCACCCTGATTAATTAAATCATGGATCTTTTTTGCCAGTTCAGGCCGCATCGAGTAAGCCTCTGTTAGTACCAGCACCTGGAATTTCATGCCGCCCGGTAAAACAAAAACTCCATCTTCTACGGACATTTTCAGCAGAGACCCAGCATCAATAAAGTTGTAATCATAACCTTCCGGCGGCATCGGGTTTAGCTCATGACGATAAGGTAAACTATTGCCTAGGGGAGCATCTTCGCTCAATACATACCCCAGGTCAACTACCGCCCGCCCTTGTTGTAATAAATACTGGCAGCGGGTCAGATAGTTCATCCATTCACCTCCCTGCTTCCACCACGTTACATTCCTGTTGCCCATCATACCATGTGGCCCCATGGTCATACCAGGCTTTACGTCTTTCCAGGGCTGATGGGCAAAAGTATGAAAGATCATCCGGTTAACCCCCTGAGTAAAAGCCCAGTCACCCTGCTGTTTTAATTTGGCAGGATAGTTATCCCATGCATCCTGTGGTGCTGAGGTAAAGGCTTCTGCCCCAACAAATTTGTTGCTTTTAATATTGGCAGCTGAGGCAGCCAGTTTATTGGTCCAGCTATAGCGATTAGGGGCATTATTCCAGAACTCCCCCATTGGAATATCAGCCTCCACTCCTACCTCCAAATGATTGAAATTTCCCGCGCCATAAGGCTCTATAGATAACTTCATATTATTGGCATGGCATAATTGGGCAAAGGTTCCTATATACTCCTCCACATAAAGGTCGGCTATTGTACGGCGAAAATCCCAAAGGAAACGTTCTGATACATCAAGGCTTAGTACCACCCTGCCGGTTATGCAAGGTAAGTAAGGGATTAAATCATACCCGCGCTTTCCACGGAATTGAGTCTCAAAACCCTCTGTCCAGTTCTGTCGTTGAACCTCATAGCTATCTATTAATATATTATTGAGCGTTTTCCCCTTCAACTTTCCAGCATCCTTCATCACTTTTGCCACTGTATGGTTCCAATGGAATTCAGCAGCCTCACTGCTCAGCTTGTCGCATTCGAGCCCTAATACTTCGGGTGGCGACTGGCGATTGGTTACGCCTGTTGTGGTATATCCAAATCGTACAATGGTCCATTCTCCGGCAGGAACGTTCCAGGAATCTTTACCTGTAAGATCAACTATTTTTTCGAGGGCAATAATTTCGCCTGCCGCAAGCTGACGCTTATCTGTAGTCAGAGAATCTTCATATTCAAAACCGGCTTTTTCTTGCCAGTTTATAATACGAATTCCCTCAACTGCTCCCTTTTCACTTTTGGGAGTTGGAAAAGCAAGTAAGGCAATGTCTTTATAAAACCCTTGATTTGTTTCTGGCTGATCAATTTTACCGTTAAATGTTGAAGGTCCTTTTACTTGCTTTTCGGAATAAACTATTTTTTTCATAGACAGTTCCGGAGTGATCCATTTACCGCCGCTTGAAGACCATCCGGGGGTATTATGAAAACAAAATTCAAGCCCCAAACGATTGGCTTCGCTAATGGAATGTTTCATCAACTCACGCCATTCCTCACTCATGTAATCCACAGGGCCTTTTACTATGCTGTTGCTGACATGGAAGGCCTGGACACCCCCTATTCCTATCTTATGCATAGCCTCAAGGTCGGCCGTAATACCTTCTTTTGAGATATGTCCGTTCATCCAATGCCACCAGGTATGTGGCTTGGCCGAGGGCGGAGGGGTTTTAAACTGTATTTCTAAATCGTTACTGTCCGGATTCTGAGCGAAGCCAGAAAAATAAATAAAAGAAAAAATAAGCAACCAATATACTCTCATAGGTAATTCAAAAAAAAATTAATAGACACATTCACAGAAATCATCGATTAACTAAATATCAAAGTTTCTAAATGCTTCATCTTTGGAATTAACACCATATAAATACTTAAACCAATGTTGATAAAAAAGTATAAAGCCAAAAAACCTACCCTAACTGAAGTTAGGGTAGGTTATCAATCCTCTATTTCACTATAAGCTTGCGACTATGGATTTTCCCTTCAGCATCCTGTATCTTCAATAGATACATGCCTGTCTTAAAGTTTTCATCTCTGTTTATTTCTATTTTCCCCTCCCCTTTTTTCGTATGGATCAGCACTCCGGAAAAGCTATATATTTTGAGTGTAGACTTGCCAAACTCCGATAGGTCTACTACAAAGGAATCTTTTACTGGATTTGGATAAACAGAAAGTTGCTTTAAATCCTCACCCTCCTCCAGACTGGCAAAGTTTGTCGCAATCTGAGAATTTCCACTAGTGGTAGATGAGCCAGGTTCGTCTCCCCATACCAGTACGCCATTCTGGTAAATTGTTACTGCGGTATGGTCGGCATAAGCTGTTTTAGATGCATCATAAGAATAATCGTTGGTCTCATCATGGTTTGCCCAATTATCATAATTAACCCTTACCTTAATGTTTCCGGAATTCCCACCTGCTGCCAAAGTGCCAGCTCCGCTGGTAAAGCCTACCTCAGCGTAGTAGTTGCTGCCACCAGCATTCAATATATTTCCTGTTACATTGGCATTGCCTATAGCAGCGTAGTCTGTATAAAATTCCGGATTTCCTGTTCCTTCAGCTGTAAACCAGTAACGGATGGTGTAATCGCTGTAAGCAACCGCCGAGGAACCATCGTTGATAAGATTAAAATAAGGATTAATGGCATTGTCATTCGGAGAGCCTGCATCGCCTACCATGTACTGCAACCTTATATCAGAAGCAGGAGTGGTTCCATTGGTTACCGTTAAGGTAAAAGTATCTTCACCAGTAAGGCCATCATTATCTGTGGCTACTGCCTTAAACACATAGGTACCTGCCGGTAAGCCGTTCAGCTCATTTGGGTCTGGAGAATTAGCATGTCCCCAATCATAAGTAGCCACGGCTTCAGGTCTGTAAACATCGGCTCCGTCCCTGAATAGTTTTACTTCCGAAATAGTTCCGTCTGCATCTGTTGCATCCACATTAATAGTAAGATCATAACCTTCCGGTAAAGTTAAATTGCCCGATGGCTGGGTAAAATTAACCACAGGAGGAGTTGGATTTGTACCTGAAATTGCTTCAAAATCTATGCTAAGCTCAGTAACGGAGTTCCATAAACTATTGGAATTCCCACCACCAAGGTAGCGTACATAACGCCCTGTGGCATTGCTTAGCGTGAAGGTCTCAGAACCAAGCGTTGTGCCCGAAGAAGACCCTGAATAAACAGTGTTCCAGTTGAGGTTGTCATCAGAAACCTGCAAATCAAAATAAGCTTGACGGGTGTCTCCTAAAGCCCAGGCAATGTCCACGCTGTTGATCTGCTTTTCCTCACAAAGGTCATAACTGATCCATTCGCCAATGCCCTGTGCCGACCACCTGGTATTGAAGTCTTCGTCCACTGTGTTAGACGGCACATTTCCATCATCGCTGCTTGCTTCTATTGCACAATAAGGGGTAATATCGGCCGCTAAGGTTATATTTAATTGAGGGGGGGCATTTCCTTCGCTCGAAACAAAGGATACATCGTTGCCGCCCGAGGCCATACTGGCAATAAGGGTTACATTCCCTCCTACCGGCAAACCTGTTAAATCAATATCGATTCCATCGTTAAACCCAATATTTCCTGTATAGCTTCCCAGCAAAGCGCCCTCCGATGGCATTGACCCTGTACTGCCTTCGTTCCAGCTCGAATTTGAGCCAAGGTAAATATTAACTGTACCATTGCCTTCTTCTGCGCCGGTAGCAGTCAGGTTCAGACTGGCAGTTTCCGCTGTACCCGATAAGCTGGAAAGGTCGAACTTCATATAGGCTTTACGGGTACGTGTGGTGGCATTCTCGACCCTTAACTCCTGCGTGTTCAGTACCGTGCCATTTTCGATATAGACATCGTCCGTTGGTACTTCACCTGTTATAGGATCTGGATCTGTACCGCCGCCACCTCCGGAGCAGTTAGTCCACACCTTAAAATCGTCAAACCATATATACTGGTCTTTGCTTGGCCTGAATTCATCTGTACTACCGCCTACGTAGGTAGTCCAGTAGGCTCTATCAATATAGGTTACATTTTGGCTTGTTCTGAACTTAACATCTGTTTTTTCCTGAACAAGTTCACCATCTAAATAACAGCGAATGATTCCATTTTTTTGACCAGGGGTATTCAGTTTAACATATTGTCTGATGGTATACCATCTGTCGGCTACTACTCCTTTGGACCAATCCCAACCTTGACCGCAAATTCTGTTTCTACCGGCGGGAACCGGGGGGCTTTCGGGCCAGTACGGATAAGTTTCCATAGTTCCATTTTGCCGCCACATTATCCGCATAGAAAAACCCTTTTGGGTTTTATCGTACGTTTCTCTTGTATAGCAACCTCTTGGTGCAGAGCCTCCAACAAAACCTGGTAATTTCCCTCCTTTTGTCCAATCATAGTCTTCGCTAAATTTAAGACGATATTCCATTACGGCTTCTTCTGTGTTAGAATTAGGCAATTCCTGAAACCAAGTAAAACCTGTTTCCTGTCCAAGAAGGTCTCCTTCTCCAAAGAACGCTCTTATTAAACCGTCACCTACCTTTGTACGACCATCGAGTCCTTTATACGGTCCACTGGTTCCGCTAAAATCGCCTTGCATCATGGATTGCGTATAGGTTTGGTTACTTCCGGAATATTGATTGAAGTTTTGACTGATGACTAGATTCATGTTATCGCAGTCCTGGCTTTTCCCTTCACTATAAATAAAAAATAAGGAAAAAATGAGCATTGCTCCCTTTGTAAGGTTAAAATGATTCATAATAATTTGAAGTTTAAGTTAGAAAAAAATTAAAATTGAAGTTGTCGATTATCATATCCCCGATCCTATATTCCATGGCTTTAGGAAATACCAGAAAATATAAAACAAAGGTAAAAATGACCAAAAAGTCTATACTGGAGATTATATTTTCCGGTAGTTTTTCATACTTCCTTCTGTAAAACTTTAAACCTATTTTAAATCCTTTGCGTTTGTTAAGCCGGTATTGTTCACTAATTTGAACTTTCCCTTTAATCCATCTGCCGAAGAGCCCCCGACGATCACTTGGTAATCGCCTTCTTCCAGCACTTTTTCCATGGTAATACCAGTAAACTCCAGCATTTGCGGACTTATTTGAAAATTCACTTGCTGTGTTTCACCTGCTGCTAAACTGATCTTTTTAAAACCTTTTAGTTCTTTCTCGGGTCGGACTACTGATCCAATTATATCTTTGATATATAGTTGCACGACCTCTTTTGCATTATAGCTACCGGTATTCGTGACCTCTACATTCACAGTTATTTCACCGGATTCATCCATTACATTTTTTGATAGCCGGAGGTTGCTGTACTCGAAAGGGGAATAGCTCAATCCAAAGCCAAAAGGGAATAGCGGACCGTTTTCCATAAACAAATAGCCTTTCTTAAAATTGATTTCCTTCTGGCTGTAATGAAATGGCAATTGACCAATTGACCGCGGCACTGTAACCGGCAATTTTCCTGAAGGGGAAACTGCCCCAAAAATAATTTTAGCTATTGATTCATCTCCGAATTCGCTCAAATCCCAGCAGTCCAGGATAGCATCTGCCTGTTGGGCAATTTTATTAATGGAAAGTGTTCTCCGATGCTTCAGTACCACAATTACAGGTTTGCCCAATGCCTTTACCCGAGTAAGTAATTCATCTTGTTTTCCAACCGGATCTATGGTAGCCCTGTCTCCCAATGCGGAATTAAAAAATGCCTCCTTAGCGGTAAATTTATCTCCACCTAAAAACAAAACCACTACATCTGCCTTGCCGGCTTCTTTTACCATCTCTTCAATGACTCTTGGCGGGGTAGGTTTTAACTTTGGAATACTTTTATCTTCATCGGTTAATTGAAAACCTTTATCTGAATAATAAGCAATTTTATTCCCGGATACCTCAAGAAAATTTGCCTTAGTATCTTCCTTTAACAGGGGTCCTAAAAGTGCAATTTTCTTTACTTTATTTTTGTCCAGTGGAAGCGTATTGCTATTATTCTTCAAAAGAATAATGGATTCCAAATCAGCTTCACGGGCAAGTGCTAAAGATTCCTCACCACGCACTCCATTTTCTACCTTCCTTAAATCCACATAAGGATTATCAAAAAGGCCGAGAATAAATTTGGTTCGCAGCACCCTGCGCACCGATCTGTCGACATACTCTTCGAGTTCGGGTCTTTGTTTTACCAGTTCAGGCAGTAAAGCATAGGCATCATCGCTATACAAGTCGATATCCATCCCTGCTTTGAGCGCCATAACTGCTGCATCTTCAGGTGTTTCTGCCACTTTCATAAACGAGTGGAGACGTGCGATATCGTTTGCATCGGAAACAACATACCCCTCAAATCCCCATTGGTCTCGGAGCAAATCGGTAAGCAAAGCAGGATTTGCATGACTGGCAATGCCATTCAGGTCTCCATGGGAAGCCATAATGCCCAAAGTTCTGCCTTGTTTGACTGCGGCTTCGAATGGTGGCAAAATCTCATCTTTTAATGTTCTTGGCGAGATTTGAATAGCGGCAAAATTGCGGCCTCCCGATACCTGACCATAGCCTGCAAAATGCTTTGTTACTGCTCCGATATGCGTTCCTTCTCCTAGTCCTTTATAGTCTCCCTGAACCCCTTTAACCGCCTGAACCACCATTTGCGTGGTTAAATATGTATCTTCTCCAAAGGTTTCGCTCATTCTTCCGAACCGTGGATCCCTCACAATATCGGCTTCCGGAGAATGGCACATGTGCATTCCCCTTAGCCTGGCTTCCCTGCCCACTACATCCCATATTCGGTAAACCAGTTCCGGATTAAAAGAAGCCGCAGTAGTAATAGGACGGCCAAAGCGGGTGCAACCAGTTGCGTCTACGCCATTATAAGATTCCGTTATAAAAAGTGCCGGAATTCCTAAACGATTGTTTTGTATGATGTATTTTTGAAGTTTATTATTGAGTGCTGCCGCTTGCAGGGGCGACAGGTGTTCGCCCGGATTTTTAATTCCGGCAATTCCATTTTTCAAGCGGCTCTTTACATCCTCACTTAAAACCAACTGGCCATTTTCTCCTCTTTCAATTCCTTTGTTAGCATGAAAAATACGCATTTGAGCCACTTTTTCTTCTACTGTCATGCGCGCCAATAAATCCTCCACCCTTTCTTCTATCGAGTAATTACTATTCGTATAGATAAACTCCCTTCCATTTCCAAATGAAAATAAAACAAGGCCCAGAAAGATAAAAACTATAGATTTATACATTTAAGATTATTTAATCGTTTATGTCCATAAAAAACTCATTACCAGTCTTCAAGTGCTTTTTCAAATGAAAACTCATTGTCCCCTGCTGACTCAGGAATTAACATAACCTGCAAAACATCAGTTGAATTGCCCTTCTGTTCATATTCAAACCCTACCAGCACAGTACCGGGGTTTGGGGCATCATAGTCCGTTGTGGGGGCTGTACTCCAGGTTTTCAATTGTACGGATGCCGGAGATTTTACCACCAGTCTTAATTGTTTTCCGTCTTTTTTTAATAAGGCAGAGTGCCGACCTGTAATTTGCACATCGGCTCCTGTCATCATAGCCCAGCGAATGCGGGTGGTGGGTTTTGCCATTGTTTTTAGTTCATCGCGGATTACCACGTATTGCTCATCCACAATGGCCACTCCCCTCACCAGATCTTCCAGCTGCCCTTCATAAATAGAGGATATATCCGAAACCGCAAACTTAAAATCATCCTGATCGGAATATTTATCTATTTTCGCATAACCACTTACCCTCTGCAGCTCATCGTTTATCGTGAGCGTATTGTGAGAGTAGTTATTGTTCCTAAATATTTTCCATCGGTCAGCATCCTGCGAACGGCCGAATATTTTCATTCCCTTTGACTCCAAACTTTCATAGGATTGTTTTTCCAGGTCCCATCCCCACCTTACACCTTCTGCTTCCATAACAAATGAACCGATGTCCATGTGCCCATGATTTACAGAGGCTGACCCAACCTTAAAACCAACGAAAATAGCATTAGGATCTGTCCAGGAAGTTCGCATCAAAGCAACAGGATTTGGACCCTGACCTTGCCACAACAGCTTCTGAGGAGCTGATATTTTATGTAAGTCAATGTCTTTAGCCCAAATCATCAAAGCAGGTATTAGGCGGTCACTTCTGGTAAGTCTAGCGTTTTCCAGTCCATTTATGTATTTTTGTTCCAACCATAATAAATTCGGATCGTCTTGCTTTTGTGCGAAAAAGAACATGGCAGGACTTAATACACTCTTCAGACCGCAGTCGCTGTAGTTGAACGGATATCCTGTGGCTCCTGTCATGTTTTGTCTGTAGCCTGCGGTTTTTAAGAATCCTTTAGTTTCCAATAGTCCGAAATCTGAGCCTATTGCCTTTTCTATTGCGCTCAGGAACATTACGTTAAAAGAAGTTCCATAATTCCAATATTGGTAACCCTCAGGATAAGCACCATCGGGCTTGTATTCGTCCATTGGCAAATGAATGCTTTTCAACGCTCTGATAATGACCGCCTTTGCCAGATGAGGATCATGTTCTGTAATGGCTAACGCTCCAAAAGTCATCCCTGCGTTACAAACCTGGTTCCAGTTGTGCGTAACCTCATAAAAACGCTCACCTTCTGATAATTTTAATCCTTTTTCGATGATGGAATTCCTTATTTTTTCCTTTGACTTGGCTGGTAATTTATCAAAGAGCCAATCATAACCTATTGAAACAGCCATTGTCATCTCCGCCACATCCAGAAAGTGAGAAGGGTTCCAGTCCGAAAAGTTTGCAATCGCTAACATCTCCTCTTCAGCCCGTTTGAAATATTTTTCATCTTCCGTCATTCTATAGGCATAAGACAAAAAGAAAATTCTGCGCAAAGCTTCCTGGGATTTATCCAACAAACGGCGTCCAATTTGGATACGCTTAATCGGAGGGATTTTGCATATCGAATCACATTCCACTAAAATGGCCTGATGTACCTTTGCAAGTGGGGGATTATTTTGAATCGCTTTCCTGATCTGGCGTTCTTCGCCCTCGAGCAGTAGAATTCGCGGATGGTCTTCCTGAAGGAGTTGTTGTACTGATACGCTGGCTTGCTGGGAAAAACTACTTTCGGCACAGCAAATCAGAATAAAAAGAAATATAAAAGTTCTGTAGAAATTCATAAAGTCTTGAATTTATCTATATCGGTTAATTAAATTTAAAAGCATCTATCTCTAACATATCTTGTCCTCCCCTTTAAATATCATGCGGAAAGATCCCTTTGCTGCAAGTGCGGGCAATGCACAACTCATCTTTTCAAAGCCATTTATGTTGGGCTTAAACTGCACTAACTACCATTTCGGTAGTCAGGTAAGGATCCTCCCCGAAAGTCACACTCATTCTTCCAAACCTGGGGTCCCGCACAATATATCGGCTTCGGGAGAATGGCACATATGCATTTCCCTCAGCCTGGCTTCCCTGCCCATCACATCCCACATCCGATAAACAAAAGTCCGGACTCTTTACATCCTCACTTAAAACCAACTGCCCATCATCTCCTCTTTCAATTCCCTTATTAGCATGAAAAATTTGCATTTGAGCCACTTTTTCTTCTACTGTCATGCGCGACAATAAATCCTCCACCCTTTCTTCTATGGAGTAATTACTATTCGTATAGATAGGCTCCCTCCCATTTCCAAATGAAAATAAAACAAGGCTCAGAAAGATAAAAACTGTAGATTTATACATTTCAGATTATTTAATCATTTGTATCCATAAATAACTTATTTCCAGTCTTCAAGTGCTTTTTCAAATGAAAACTCATTGTCCCCTGCTGACTCAGGA
>CAMPJM010000026.1 GCA_946886805.1 uncultured Flammeovirgaceae bacterium
TATATGCCGTTTTGATGGTCATTATAGGGCTATGGGTTTCACGAACAAAAAAGGGAACCCAGAAAACTGCCGAGGAATATTTCCTTGCCGGTCGTTCTTTACCCTGGTGGGCGGTTGGATCTTCCTTGCTGGCGGCAAATATCTCCGCTGAGCATTTTATTGGCACTTCAGGCTCGGGTTTTGCCATTGGTTTAGGCATCGCTGCTTATGAATGGATTGCCGCAATTGCCTTGATTGTAGTTGCCAAGTATTTCCTTCCTGTGTTTATAGATAAAGGCATTTATACTATGCCGCAATTCCTTAAAGAGAGGTTTAACAGCGGGGTGAGTACTGCTTTCGCTGTGTTTTGGCTGCTGGTGTATGTTTTTGTGAACCTGACTTCGGTAAGTTATTTAGGGGCGCTTGCTTTGGAACAAATCATGGGCATTCCCCTTATCTATGGAATTATAGGATTGCTCGTCTTTTCGGGTATTTATTCTGTTTATGGTGGATTGGAAGCAGTGGCATGGACGGATGTGTTGCAAGTTGCGATACTCGTTGGAGGGGGATTGATGACGACCTATTTTGCCCTTGAAGCTGTTGGTGATGGCGATGGCGTTTTTGCTGGTTTAGGGAATCTTTACACCGAAGCTCAAGACCATTTTGTCATGATCATGGAAAAAGGAAGACTATTTGTTCCGGATGGAGAAACAGGCCAGAGAGATGCTTTTATGGATCTACCTGGTCTTGCTGTAATATTCGGTGCCATGTGGCTGACTAATTTGGGGTATTGGGGCTTTAATCAATACATTATTCAAAAAGGGCTGGCAGCAAAAAGCATTAAAGAAGCTAAACTCGGCGTGTTGTTTGCAGCTTATTTAAAAATTCTTATGCCCTTAATTGTGGTTATCCCAGGAATCGCTGCGTTTGTTCTAGTTAATGAATATAGTCCTGAGCAACTATCCGCTATTTTAGGTAAACCGGTAGAAGCTATAGGCGACATAGCTAAATCTGATGAAGCCTATCCTTGGTTATTGAAAAATTTTATCCCCTCCGGAGCTAGAGGTCTTGCTTTTGCCGCCCTTGCTGCTGCGATAGTATCATCGCTCGCCTCTATGATCAACAGTACCGCTACTATTTTTACAATGGATATTTATAAGCAATACTTTAAGCCCGAAGCCTCAAACAAACAACTGGTAAGGGTTGGAAGATTGGTTGCTGTGGTTGCACTAGGCATAGCCATGACGGTAGCACAAGAATTGAGTTCTTTAGATCAGGTGTTTCAATATATTCAGGAGTATACAGGCTATATATATCCGGGGGTTGTTGCTGTTTTTGGTATGGGCTTATTTTGGAAGCAAATTACAGCAAAAGCTGCCTTGTGGACTGCAATTGCCACAATACCTGCAGGCATAATATTTAAAGTGTTTTATCCGGACATGCCATTTATTTTGAGAATGGGTTATGTCTTTATTGTTTTATGCCTGATTGCATCAATTATTAGTTTTACAGAGAAAGGTGTGAAAGTAAAAGCACCGCTCCCTGAAGGAAAGCATAGGAAATCAATGCTCAATGCTAGCAGTTTCTTTTTTGTTCTAGGAGTGGTAGCGTTTATAGTTGGGGCTCTTTTTGCAAACGACTACGGCTACTTAGGCTTAGAGTCCATCTATATGCTGTCCGTTTTGTTTTTAATGATAGGCATAATCTTGTACACCAATGCAAAAATGGAAACTGCCGATCCAAAGGCAATTGTATCTGATCCCGCATTGTTTAGCACTTCTGCTGCCTTTAATTTCGGAGCAGCGGGTGTTATATTGATCATCGGATTGTTGTACTATTTCTTTTGGTGGTAGCAAGTTTGAAGTGGTGGATGAAAGATGTTCAATGAAGATGGTAGAGACAAGGCATGCCTTGTCTCTACGCCGCGGTACCAGCTGTTGTGTTCTCACAAGTAGCATTATCATAATGGTATCAATAGTCAATATTCATTTGCACAATAATTTATTCAGTTTTACAATCATTTATAATTCATAATTCATAATTCATAATTTCAATGATCGATCTTAAAAAATTAGAAGTGTGGTTTGTTACAGGTAGCCAGCACTTATATGGAGAAGAAACCCTCAGACAAGTAGCTGAGCATTCGCAGGAAATTGCCAAAGGTTTAGACCAGTCCGAACAAATACCGGTAAAGGTGATATTTAAACCTGTGGTAAAAACAGCGGAAGAAATATATGCCTTATTCAGAGAATCCAATATAGCAGACAGTTGTATCGGGGTTATTACCTGGATGCATACCTTTTCCCCAGCAAAAATGTGGATCAGAGGTTTACAGATCAACCAAAAGCCGCTCTTACATTTGCATACCCAATACAATAGAGATATCCCCTGGAGTTCTATTGACATGGACTTTATGAACCTGAACCAAAGCGCTCATGGCGATCGGGAATTCGGGTTTATGGTTTCCAGAATGAGGATTGAAAGAAAAGTAGTGGCAGGGTATTGGAAAGATCCGGCTGTTTTGGAGCAAATTAATATGTGGAGCAGAGCGGCAAGTGGATGGAACGACTGGCAGGGGGCTAAATTTGCTCGTTTTGGGGACAATATGCGCAATGTGGCAGTGACAGAAGGCGATAAAGTAGAAGCTGAAATAAAATTTGGATTTTCTGTAAACACCTACGGAGTGGGTGATTTAGTTGCTGTAATCAATCAGGTAAGCGAGCAAGAAATTTACACGCTGATACAGGAATATAATGATAGCTATACATTGGCTGATTCTTTAAGAAAAGGAGGTAGCCAACATGCATCTTTAGTAGAAGCAGCAAAAATAGAAATTGGCTTGAGGCATTTTCTTGAAGATGGAAATTTCAAAGGTTTTTCCGATACTTTTGAAGATTTGCATGGTATGAGCCAATTACCGGGAATTGCAGCCCAAAGATTGATGGCCGATGGATATGGTTTCGCAGGTGAAGGCGACTGGAAAACAGCGGCACTTGTGAGAGCTATGAAAGTAATGGGGAGCGGTTTAAAAGGAGGAAATGCCTTTATGGAAGATTATACCTACCATTTTGATCCGCATAATTCACTGGTTTTAGGTTCTCATATGTTGGAAGTAGATGCTTCCCTGGCAAATGGAAAAGCGAGTTGTGAAGTACACCCATTGGGAATAGGAGGTAAGTCCGATCCGGTTCGGCTTGTGTTTAACGTTGCGGGTGGCGCAGCATTAAATGCCTCTGTTGTGGATATGGGTAACAGATTCAGGCTGGTGGTCAATGAAGTAGAAGCTTTGGAACCTCAGGAAGAGCTTCCGAATTTACCAGTTGCCCGTGTCTTGTGGAAACCATTGCCTGATATGAACACAGGTTGTGCAGCATGGATACTGGCAGGAGGCGCACACCATACTTGCTTTAGCCAAAATTTAACCTCGGCCCACCTTCAGGATTTTGCAGAAATGGCAGGGGTGGAATGTTTGTTGATCAATAAAGCGACAACGATAAGCCAGCTCAAAAATGAGTTGCGCTGGAACGAAGCTTACTATAAGTAAAATAAACTTAAGAAATAAAATAACGAACTTAAGGTTTGGCTAAAGCCAATATGTTTTTCAATTTTCGAATCCTCCAGCTTTAGCTGGAGGCAATTCAAACGGTGATTCAAACCTGGGAAGTAATTTGTCGATCCTCCATTTTAAAATGGGAAAATCAGAAAATAATTTTTAAGAAGACAGCAACAGCCCTTCAATTGCCACTGGCATTAGCCTGTGGACAATAATATGTACAATCGAAAGGACTTTAGCCAAAATTAAAGCCGCTTTGCGAATGGAATGATTTCTGCAATTATTTTGTAATGATTCTAACCATGACAAGGCATCCAAAAACGTACTTAACTTAGAAAATACACCTCTTATAGATTTTTGTTGCGTTTTAATTTCATTAATTTGTGTGATATAGGAAAATGCCTGTTCAAGCTTATGAAAGCAGTACCAAATCATTTCTTCACAAAAGCTGTTCTGTGCTCTTTTTTACTGATTATAACAATGGTGAACCCGCTGTTCTCTCAGGAAAAAATTACACGTTTTCAGCATTTGACCATTGAAGATGGCCTGCCTCAGAATATGGTGGACTGCATCTTGCGCGATAGCCAGGGATTTATGTGGTTTGGGACTTGGAACGGCCTGTGCCGTTACGATGGGTATAAAATTGAAATATTTAACAATGAAAGTGGCAATGTCAATTCTCTTCGAAACAACTTCATATATGCACTCAGCGAAGATCAATTTGGTAATATTTGGGTAGGTACTAAGGGAGGCCTGTATCTTTACCTTTATGATAAAAATGAATTCCGGTTCATTAATAAGTTAATAGAAAATCCAGCCCCTTTAGAAGGTGCGATCACTGTAATTTCGGAGGTAGATGATAATACTTTATGGATAGGGACTGATAAGGGGGCAATGCATGTTCGGGTGATTAATGAAGCTGGAAAATTAGAAAAAATTCAGGCCTATGCTTTTGGTGCTTCCAAATCGGGTTTGAGTGGTGAATTGATCAGGGCTATTTGCAAAACAAATGATGGAGATATTTGGATAGGAACCGATGAGGGTATCAATGTTTTGGATGCTGATCAGCAAGTTTTTAATAAACTAAGGTTTGATCCAAGCGATAGCAACAGTATTTCTTTTGATGTAGTGCATTGCATTTACCAAGATAGCAAGAACAGGATATGGGTAGGCACCGAAAATGGCTTGAATAGGTATAATGTCCAAACAAATAATTTTACACATTATTTTCATGAACCTTCAGACCCTGCTAGTTTACCGCATAATTCAGTGACTGATATAGTGGAAGATAATGCCGGGCGTATTTTTCTTTCCACCTTAGGTGGTTTAAGCGAATACCTAGGAGCAGATAGTTTCAAAAGCTTTAAAAGTGAGCTAAAAACAGCGCATAGCTTAAATAGCAACTTCGTTAACTGTCTTTTGTCCGATGAAACGGGAAATCTTTGGATAGGTACGGAAAGGGGAGGTGTAAACATTTATAATACTCATCAAAATGTGTTGGAATATTTTGAATATGACAGGGGCAATCCGAATAGCCTCAGCCACAACACGATCAACTCCATCTATGAAGACGACAGTTATATCTGGATAGGCACTGCCGGTGGGGGGCTAAACCGCTATGACAAACTTCATAAAACCTATAAACATTATCTCTTTGATGTAAATGATAGCCGATCAATTTCCAGTGATTTCATCACTGCTATTCATCGTGATATAAAAGGACGGCTTTGGGTTGCTACATGGGGATCGGGCTTAAATTTGTTGGTGGACGGTCTGGGTGATCGTCAATATTTTATTAATAACAGAAACAGCGACAATTTCGTCAACTTATCCAATAGTTTTATCTCTGCGATAGTGGAAGATAAAACCGGAAATTTATGGATAGGCACTAACGGGGGACTTTTCAAATGCGATATTAACGAAGGCCACATCAGGAGATTAGTGCCTGAAATTACTGCCGTTGGGTGTCTTGCTTTCGACAGGGATAATAATCTTTGGGGAGGATCTCCGCTGGGGCTATACAATATAAAAATTGATAGTCTTGGCAATCTTGTCCAGTATCGCTCAGCATTTTATGAGCACAGCTCATTGGACAGTACGTCCATAAGTGGCAATTATATTATTTCTGCCACAATGGATTCGGATGGGCATATGTGGTTTGGAACGTATGGCCAGGGTATTAATAAACTCACTTTTATCAACGGGAAAGCAAATTTTAAATCTTATTCCAAGGCAGATGGTATTGCCAATAACATTATATATGGCATAGTAGAAGACAATGAAAGGAACCTGTGGTTAAGCACAGACAACGGCCTCTCTCGGTTTAACCTAAAAACAGGGAAAATAAGAAATTTTTATATTGCAGATGGCTTATTGAATAATCAGTATTATTGGTCTGCCCATTATAAAAACGCTTCAGGAAAACTCTATTTCGGAGGCATGCACGGATTGAACACATTTTATCCGTCGTGGATCAGCGACAGGAAAATAGAGCGTAGCGTAGTGATCACAGATCTTAAGGTGTTTAATGAGCCCGTTATTCCCGGGGTGCAATATGATGGCGTTGAAATTCTCCATAAAAATATTTCGCAGGCAAAGTCATTGGATATGTCTTACAAATCAAAAGTTATTGCTTTTGATTTTTCCGCATTGGACTATAACGAGCCTGAACTGATAAAATATGCCTATTACCTCCAAGGTTTCGATGATGGCTGGAATTATGTCAATTCCAATAGACGTTTTGCAAATTATACAAATTTGAAGCCTGGGGATTATACATTTATGGTCAAAGCTTCAGATTTGAATGGCGATTTCACATATCCGCCCACTGTTATTGCCTTGCACATTGCGCCGCCTTTTTGGGAAACCTGGTGGTTCCGGATAGTAGCATTAATTTTTATTGCAGGGCTTATAGTAGCTTATAACCGGTACAGGCTTTACAATCTTAAAATACAGAAACTATTGCTGGAGCGCCAGGTAAAAGAACGCACGGAAAAAATCAACCATCAAAACCAGGAACTATTAGTTCGTGCAAATCAATTAAAAGCAAGCAATGGGCAATTGGAAAAAAAGCAACAGTTGATTGAAGGGCAGAACGAAAAACTAGGAGACCAGAATAAACATATATTACAGCAAAGGAATAAGTTAATTGAACTTAATAAAAAGGTAAAGTTGGTCAGTCAACTTAAACTAAGCTTTTTTACCAATATCTCTCATGAGTTCCGAACTCCGCTTACTTTAATCATTGGTCCTCTGGAAAATTTACTGAAAGAGCAAAACCTCGATTTTAACACCAAAAGCACTCTTGCGCTCATAAACCGGAATGCTCAGCGACTACTCCATTTGATCAATCAAATCATGGATTTCAGGCGAATTGAGAAAGGCCAAATGGATTTGAAAACAACCAGGGGCGATCTCAATGAATTTTGTCAAAATATATTTGACGCTTTTCAACCATTAGCTGAAATTAAAAAAATTAGGTTTGATTATGTGCAGGGAGAATTGCCTTTAGAGGTATGGTTTGACCACCAGAAAATTGAAAATATCATCTATAATCTATTGTCAAATGCTTTCAAATATACGCCCGAAAAAGGAAAAATAGCATTGGAAGTCAGTGCGTTGTGCCAAAGGGAGTCAAAGCTTAAAAGTTGGAATTTAATTCCCGATAGCGAAAGAAGTGTGATAAGTATTAAGATTTTCGATTCTGGCATTGGTATCAGCAAAGAAAACCTGCCTTTGGTTTTTAAACGCTTTTATCGCATCGATTCCGAAGAAGTTTTTCAAATAAATGGTTCGGGGATAGGGCTCACCCTGGCAGAAGAGCTTATCAAGACACATCATGGAAATATATTTGTAGAAAGCAAACCGGGAGAGGGATCAGTATTTGAAATACAGTTCCGTTGTCTAAAAGAGGCCTACAATGAACATGAACTAATGGAAAAAGACCATCATACCATTACAATTCACAAACAGGTTCAAATGCTTACCGATGAGTTCGGGACAGGACATACTAGAAACAGCCAACAAAAAAAACCAGTTGTCATAGATAAAAGCAAACCTGTCATATTGGTGGTCGAGGACAATTGGGATTTGAGGCAGTTCATAATCCACCGCTTTAACAAAACTTACAATGTGGTTGAGGCCGAAAATGGCAAAAATGGGCTACATTGTGCGAAAGCGTTCAACCCCGACATCATTATTAGCGACATAATGATGCCCGAGATGAATGGCCTTGAACTCTGTGCCCATATCAAAAATGATATTATAACTAGTCATATTCCGGTAATTTTATTAACAGCAAAAAGCGAAGTAGAAAACAAAATTGAGGGCCTTGAAAAAGGGGCAGACGATTATTTGCCTAAGCCTTTCAACTTTGACCTTCTAGAAGCCCGGATCCGTAACCTTATAGACTCAAGGAAGCACCTCAGAAAATTATTTTTACAACAAGCGGATGTCGATTCCGGGCAACTCGCCACAACCGATAGAGATCAAAAATTTTTAGAGCAGGCCATTCGTATCGTAGAGGATAAAATGACAGATCCGGAATTTGGTGCGAAGGAGTTTGTGAGGGAAATGGGCATGAGCAGAAGCCTGCTGCATAAGAAACTTACCGTGCTTACAGACCAGTCCGCAACTGAATTTATTAATCACTTTCGCCTGAAAAAATCACTAAAATTGCTCAAGCACGCTGACATGAACATTTCTGAAGTGGCATACAGTGTCGGATTTAATGACCCTAAATATTTCAGCAGGATATTCAGTAAGCAATACGGAAATGCACCAAGTGAATATTTGCACAAAGCATTAAAAGCGGTGAAGGGAACTACATAGCAAAAAACGCTTTATAAGCTGCTAAAGCGCATTTTTTCTTTAATCTTTTATAAGGCTAGATAACGTGAGACATCTGTCCTCTCTTAAAAAACATTTGTCCACCTCCTTGTTTTGATTTGGCCCTATCTTAGAAACTGAATTATTACTAAGAATATTAAAAACAATTAGCGCAATCGTATTCTGCTTAATAACACACTAAGCGATGCAGTTAATAGACTTCTTGAGGAATTTTATTGTTTAGTGATTTTTATTAATTCCAAAATTTAGTAAATGTAAACAGAAAATTTTTCATTTTATTGCTCTGTTCAATTTGTACGAGAAAAATACAATAAATATAAAATTTAGCACACATGATTAAAATAGATATTAATGGTAGGAAATATTTAGGAGTAGTAATAATACTTTTACTACTCCCTTGAATTTAAGGCTCTTTTAAAATTAAAAAAGCGTCCCATTTGAAATACTTTAATATTTCGTCATAGAACAACTTCAATCGATTGAAAGAAATAAGCATAATAAACTTGGCATAGTCATCTCTCCGGAGAAAATTGCATTTATATAATGCAACGTATAGCGACAAAATCTAAAATCGATCTAATAACATTTTAAACAACAAATTTATGAGAGAACGCTTTACCCAAATTATTGCCAGGCATACAAATAAAATACCTTGGAAATGCCGTACGAAAATACTTTTATACGGTACAACTAATGGTACGGTGGCTAATATGAATGGAATTAACCCTAGAGGCTTCAACCGATAAAATATAATGATTTATATGCCTACTTATTTAAAAAGAAAGAATGAACGCAATCAAATTTAATTTTATGAAAATAGCTTTACTAATGAGATGCGCTCTATGCGCAATAATTTTGCTAGCATTTAGCTTAGTTGGCTGCGAGGAGGTGGATATTTATACAATTGATGCACCCTCTGACCTGCAGGCCAGGATTGACTCAATAGCAGCAGCAAAAGCAGGTAACGCAGGTGACACTACCTACATAGACATCGCTACAGCGGTAGTCGGAGCTGAAGATTACAGTTCTGCTTTTTGGACTGTATGGTCTGATTATTTCGCCGTCCCTGCAGGCAAGATGTTGACTTTAGAATTTATTAACCACAATGGGGGTAGCGCAGACAACTTTCGAAACTGGGTTCTTGTCGTCACTAATGAAGTAGAACGTGGTGGTGATGGTTATGCAGAATATTTTGCTCTCCGTGCTGATTCTGCCGGTTGGGGTAACGGGGATTTCGATGCGGGCTTGATCGCTCATAATTATCCGGATACTGACGGTGATGGTGATATTTGGAACGATTTCCGAGCTAGTATGGATGGTGCTTATGTAACGCTCGAAATTGATCACTCTGCTACCGGTAATGTGTTTATCACAGGCACTGCCGTTGGAACAAATGGTACAGAGCTAGTCCAAACGTATAACCAACCCGTTTCTGCCACAGAAGATATCGTAGCTTTCCTGGTTGCCGATGGCAGCTATTTCGAGATGAAGAAAGCATACCTTTTACCTTCTCAAGTAACTGCTGTAGAAGATTTTGATCCGGAATCAATTGAAATCACAGGAGCTCCTGCCGCTGTTGAAATAGGCAACGAAAACTTCTGGGGTAATGCAACAGCTACTGTTACCTTCGCTGACGGATCTTCGACACAAGTTGATTCCGCAGATTTATCATTCAATGTCATTCCTGATATGACAACGACCGGAAGCAAGACAGTTATTGTAGCTTACAACAAAACGAAGCAAGGCGCATACGGCCCGGCTGTATCAACTTTCTATACACTGGAAGTTACTAACGCAGTTTCAAATCTGGAGGTCACTACTTTGCCAGACATAACCACATACTACTTCTTCAATAGTGACCCTATCATATTTAACACTAAAGGTATGGAAGTAACAGCAACATATTCTGATGGTACAACAGGTGTCTTAGCAAACAATACGCTCCAGTTCGGCACGATTCCAGCCGCAGAAGGTGCTCAGACCGTTGATGTGACTTATGAAGGTGCAACAAGCACAGTAACTACAACAGTTCCGCTAACCCTTGTAAAGGGTGTAGGTCAAGTAGGTGGTACTGACTTCTCTTCCGGTTGGGGAACCGCGTACTCTGATGAGTATGCAGTTGCATCAGGCTCAAGTAAGACAATTACAATGTACGCTTACTCCAATAATCTTAATAACTGGCATAGCCCTAGTGTAGCTGTTGGCAAGGCTGGCAATTTGAATGTTTTTCTTGATGCTGCCGATGCTGCTAATGCTGTAGTTCGCATGGATCATTTCGGGATGGGTGACGGCTATGCGACAGCCACCGCCACAAGTGACTGGAATTGGGATATATTCGCATCAAGCATAAGTGGATCCAAGGTAGTCATCACAGTGACAAACAATGGTGACAATACTGCTGATATACGTTATGATGTTACTTACGCCAATGGTGAAACACATTTCCAGGAGTATGCCGGTATAACGGTAGACAGTTCCGACTTGAGTTTCGCACTCGTATTAGAGGGAGCTTATCTCGTAATTGTTGAATAACCACAAGCTAAAAATATTTAATCCGAAGCAACTATAATTGACAAAATAATGAGCCTTCAAGGCATTGAAGTTCCTGAAGGCTCAACAAAACATCAGATCCTATGAAAGAAATATTTACTAGTTCAGGGATGAGGCATTATAATTTGCCTAAATCCATTTCAGCAGGCCTTTGTTGGCTGCTATTGATGCTGCTGATAGCCTTTGAGGGATATGCGCAAACTACTACGATCACTGGCGTTGTAAAAGATTTTGACGGCGAGCTACTCCCCGGGGTAAACGTGATTGAAAAAGGCACCACAAATGGCACTATAACCGATATCGACGGCAGGTATTCTATTTCCGTTCCTGCCGATGCTACACTTATCTTTAGTTACATTGGCTACTTGTCGGAAGAGGAAATGGTCAACAACCGTGCTGTAATAGATGTGAACTTAGTGCCGGACATTACGCAATTGGGCGAAGTGGTAGTAATAGGGTATGGTAGCCAACGCAAGGTTGACCTTACCGGCTCGGTGGCCATTGTCGATGCAGAGGCGATGAAGAAAGTATCAACCTCAAACATCTCAACAGCACTCCAGGGAAGAGTAGCCGGTGTTCAGATTACATCCGATGGACAACCGGGAGCCAACCCTACAGTACGTATTCGTGGTATGGGTTCGTTTGGTAACAGCTCACCGCTCTATGTTGTCGATGGTGTAATCATTGGGGAGACCATTCGGGACTTTTCACCAAACGATATAGAATCACTCCAGGTACTTAAGGATGCTTCTGCTGCCGCAATTTACGGAGCGCGTGCTGCCAACGGCGTGGTGATCATCACCACAAAGCACGGTAAGAAGAACCAACCTCTGAGGATAGACTACAGCGGCTACTATGGTGTTGACCAGGTACAGGATGGCGTGTATGATGTGATGGATTCCGAGCAATACGGCCGATACGTCAACATGGCATTCAACAATACCATTGGTGTGGATGTTCCCAATGGATACAATCCTACACACGAAGATTATATTGATCCGAATGAAGTGAACACAAACTGGCAGGATGAGGTGTTCAAAACGGGTATTCGTCAGAATCACAACATCAACCTCTCAGGAGGAGGCGAAAATAATACTTACAACCTTTCGCTTGATTACTTCAGTCAGGAAGGAACCATTGAAGGAGCCGGTCCTAACCTGGAGCGTTACTCAGCCAGGTTAAATAACACCATGAATGTAAAGTTTATCACGTTCAAAACAGGCCTTGTGTATAGCCACAGCGATCAGGATAACATGGCGCTCAGCAACGCTAACGAGTTCGTGCAAGGGCTATATGGTGCACAATTTCCGGTAATGGCATCGGCCCTGATTACACCTCCAACCATCAAGGCTTACGATGAATCTACCTGGGTGTTGGATGATAGGATTTCGCCTGCATCGGAATACACCTACGACTCTCACGGTTATGGAACTTATTATGATGACATTCATGGAGACTTGCGTTTAACGAATGTTTTGCTCACCAATAATTTACTAGAGAGAAATTCAAAAGTAGACCGCATTTTGGGTTCAGGTTCAGCAACTGTTGACTTCCTGGAAATGATTGGCGCCACCAGCAGCAATCACAAGTTGAATTATAACCTTAATGTGTCGTACAACAGAACCTATGTAAAGGATTTAACATTCGTACCGGCATTTATACAGAGTACCACAAACTATCTGGCCAAGAGCAATGAGACCCTGACAAAGGAGTATCGTGACTATAGCACGTCACTGTTGGAAAATTTTATTACCTATGATGGTAACTTTGGACGCAATCACCTCAATGTGGTAGTGGGGACATCATTCCAGCGGGATCTTCATCAGAGAGTCACCTCCAGGGGCGTTAGCCTGACTGAACCCTACTATCTACAGGTAGGCAACGCATTGGACACAGATTCAGAAAGCTACGAAGAAGAAAGTGTATTGTGGTCGTATTTCGGTCGGATCAACTACGAATTTGATGAAAAATACCTTCTTTCTGCAACACTACGTCAGGATGGTTCAAGCCGCCTTTCTCCCGATGACAATCAGGATTTATTCCCGGCTGCTTCAGTAGGTTGGCGTGTAGACCGTGAAAACTTCTTTCCTGTAGACAAATCGCTTATCAGCCTACTCAAGGTGCGCGGTAGCTATGGTGAACTCGGTAATATTTTCAACCTTGGCCCTTACGAGTACATGGACGTGATGCCAAGGCTTGATTACACCTATAGCTTTGGAAATGAAAAGGTAAACGGCTCGGCCCGATCTAACTTTGTAAACGAACGCTACTTTTGGGAAAGAAAGAAAACCATTGATCTGGGTCTCGATCTGGCTATGTTCGAAGGTCAGTTGGAATTTACTTTCGACTGGTATAGGGCTGAAACAGAAGGCCTTCACTACGGTATACCAGTTCCAACCCAGGCAGGTTTTAGTAACCCAGAGGTAAAGATGAACGCTTCCACTATGATCAACTCAGGTCTTGAGTTCCTGGTTGCCTATCACCATGATAAGGGCCCTGTGAAGTTTGACGTTACGGCCAATTTATCTACGCTCAATAACGAGGTGACAAAGCTGGGTGTATCAAACACACCTCGTCCCGATACCTACACCCGCACGGAGGTAGGTCGTGAAATTGGTCAATTCTACGGCTACGTTTACGAAGGCGTTTTCCAGTCACAGGACGAGGTCGACAACCGTGTGAACTCAGAAGGCGAGTTCGTCACTCAGAGCGGAGCACAACCGGGTGATGTGGCATACGCCGACATCAACAACGATGGTCAGATTACCAACGAAGACCAAACCTATTTGGGCAGTGGTTTGCCAGATGTTACTTACGGCTTGAACATACGTGCCGAATGGAAAGGTATTGACTTGAGTATCATGACATTTGGAGCTGCAGGTTTCAAAGCGGTAGATTTTGTAGACCTTACGTTGCGTAGCTCATATAGAATGAACAACAAGAGTGTAGATCTACTGAATGCCTGGACACCGGAGAACCCAAGCACCACAGTGCCTCGCGTCGCTTATACGCCGGATGGTGACATCACCAATGATGCCTTTAGTCAGCGCTTCATTCAAAACGCATCTTATCTGAAAATTGCAAATATCCAATTGGGCTATAATTTCCCCGACGAATTGTTTGGGAATTATATCCACAGTGCTCGGATATACGTATCGGGACAAAATTTGGTGACATTTTCTAAATATGTGGGTTATAACGTAGACTTTTCCGGAGGTGTATTCACTCCCGGTTACAACTATGCTTCTTATCCAACACCACGAACCTTAATGGTTGGAGCACAATTCTCATTCTAAAAATAGAACCTAAAAACATAGGTAACAATATGAAAAGATTACATATAATTCTCACAATGTTGGCGCTTTTTGTAGGCATGTCAGCCTGCGAAGACCAACTCGAAGTTCAGAACCCGAACAATTCGACAACCTTCGATTTTGGCGATTCAGAGTCAGAACTTAAGGAGGCCATTATTGCTTGCTACAACCGTATTCGTCTTGAAGGTACTTTTGCCCGAGTAGGCTATACTTTGGATGCTGTGCGTGGCGATGAAGTTTGGAACTCTTCTCAACAGTGGTATTTGGAGTACGACAACTTCAATTCTCCGGGTACCATCGGAATAGGTGATGAGTGGCCATGGCGAGACAACTACCATGTAGTAAACCGCACAAACTTTGTATTGTCGAATGTCGATGATGTGGAGATGTCCGAAGATTCTTTTAACGAAATCGCCGGACAGGCGCTCTTCCTCAGATCTTTGGCCTATTATAATTTGGCTACCTATTACAAGACGGTTCCATTGATTACAGATTATGCATCCTATTCGGATCTCCAAACATTATATGCACCAAACAATACGCAAGATGAAGTATTCGACCAAATAGAGGCTGACCTTAGGTTAGCTATGGACATGCTGCCATCGCGGGATGAAGGTGGCGAATGGGCCCAGGGTCGTGCTACAAGCGGTGCTGCTGCCGGATATTTAGCTCGTGCTTTGATGTTTCGTCATAAATTTGATGAGGCTTATCCGGTACTGAAAGATATCATCGCCGGTACGTACGGAACCTATTCCCTTACAGCCGACTATGGTGATAACTTTAGAGAAGGAACCGAAAATAATTCGGAGAGCCTCTTCGAAGTACAATTTATGAACTTTGGCACAGGTGGCACTGATGAAGAGTGGACTCCGGTAAACATAAGCCCGGAGGCGACTCAGGGTCATGCGGTAGAAAGCAACTACGCTTCTCAGGAATTGGGTAGCTGGGGCGATTTGGCTGGCTCACCGTGGTTGTACAACCTATTCACAGAAGAAAACTCTACAGATGGTCGTCTCGATCCGCGTTTATACTGGACATTGGTTACATACGAAGAGGAATACAACACCTATACCGGCCAGAGTACTGCTGCATATCCTACCGGAGATCCCCGTAGCAACATTGTTTATCAGCAAGAGATAACCGAAACTCCTCTATCAAATAATGCTCAGGGGGGGATATCGATAGCGAAGTTCACCAATGCAAGAACTAACCTCTACAGTTCTATTACTAATGGATTGCAATGTGGGATTAACCTACGCCTGATGCGTTATAGCGATGTTTTACTACGGGCAGCAGAATGCGAGAATGAAATCAATGGCCCAACCCAAACTGCTATCGATTACATTAACGAAGTACGTCGACGTGTGGCGCTTCCAGATCTTCAGCTTGCTGACTTCCCGACTGCTGATCATCTTTTCGAACAAATAGCAAATATTGAACGTCCCAAAGAATTCGGTTGTGAAAACGGACGTGGTATCGATTTAATTCGCTGGGGATTTTTCTACGATGCAGATCGTCTGCAGCAGTTGGTTGAGCACGGCTATTATGTGACTGATGGTACCGCCAGCACTGATAAGCTTACGGAAGCTACCGCCAGTAATTCATCGTTCAAGACCTATTCTCCTGGAAATGAATATTTCCCAATATTTCAAGGTACCCTTAATGCCAATCCTAACCTTGA
>CAMPJM010000027.1 GCA_946886805.1 uncultured Flammeovirgaceae bacterium
AAAAGATTAAATGAGAGTCTTTCTTCAAATATTATTTATTGTCTATTAAACCTCTTCCACTTTTTTTGATAATCCCCTCTTCTTGCAATTCTTCTGCCAATACATCCAATAAGCCGTTCACGAATTGTTTGCTTTTAGGTGTACTGTATATTTTTGAAATATCAATGTATTCATTAATAGATACTTTAACGGGAATACTTGGAAAGTTAATCATTTCACACAAAGCCATTTCCAAAATAACTCTGTCGGTTGCTGCAATTCGCTCTACATCCCAGTTTTTGGCTTTTTTAGATATTAAAGCCTGATATTGATCGTCGTGCTTAATGCATTCGGAAAATAGTGTAAGAAAAAAATCCCTGTCATCTTCCCAATTCCCGGACAACTCCACCAACTGAGGTTCCGATTCCAATCCATCCTCTGCAATCGACTTTATAGTTTTCTGAACCATGCTCTTTAAAATGCTTTTATTTTCCGTCCAGTTAATATCAGCCTCTTCCCAGTAACTCTGCAAAGCCTCATTCTTAAATATCATATTTTTGACGATATGCAGCAAGATTTGTTTGTCTTGCTGGAATGTTGGTGAATCAACCTTCAAATATTCCTGATAGGCTTCATCTTTTAGCAATATCTCTTTAAACCACTGACGAACATTTTCCCGCTCTTCAACCCAGTCTAAATTCGATTTTATTGCATCGATTTTGAGTGCCTTGCTATTTACGAAACGATGGATTATTTTGTTGTTATGAAAATTTAAAGCACCAACAGGCAAAATTCTCCCGGCTTTTTGACTGTTTCTTTCCTGTTCTACCTGCGACAATTCTGCCCATTCGATCAACAGAAGTAAGAAACGAATATAATAGTCATTTATTTTCTCAGTTTCAGAAAGCATTTGTTTTCTGAAAAATTCAAAGTCTTTTTTAACCAGTTGTTTATAATAGGTTAAAGCTTCGGAAGCAACATTTTGCACAACATCAGAAATGCCTTGGGAGACTTTTATATTATCGGTTTGATAATATTCCTCAAACAACCGAACGGCTTCTTTTTTGTTGTTGTCCAGCACTTTTTTATCCTGAAATTCCATAGAATTAAGGTCAGGAGCAAAAGATTCTTTGATGAGGTCAATTGCAATATGATAATCAGATTGTTTGCTTTGTTTAAAAGCATAAACACTCTGCATTGCCTTAATTCGTAATGATCTTCTATTAAGCATTAATCAAAATTTGAAAGAACGAAATGTTTGCAATATGGGCAAACTAAACGATTTTAATGGTGAAATGATTTCTTATTTATTACTCTAATAGGATAGTTTTACTTTTCCTATATCATTAATTCTTTTTACAGCAAGTTTTATAGCCGCTTCCTGGGAACTGATGCCTTCTGATTCAGATATATTTAAAATATCGAGGCAGGTGTCGTATATTTTTTCTGCTTGTAAATAAGCCAACTCCCGTTTATAACCACCCAAGTACTCGGCGTAAACATTTATGAGGCCACCGGCATTAATTAAAAAATCCGGAGCGTACACAATCCCTTTATCCATAAGCATTTTACCGTGCACCGGTTCGTCCTTTAGCTGGTTATTAGCAGCTCCGGCTATTATTTTGCATTTCAACCTTGGGATAGTGGCATCATTTATTGTTGCTCCCAACGCGCATGGTGCGTATATGTCTACGTTCTGGTCATATATTTCATCCTGGCTAACCACCCTTGCTCCGTACTCACGCGCAACAAGTTGTAGTTTTTCTTCAGAAATGTCGGTAATAAACACTTCTGCATTTTCTTTTTTCAAATAATCTACCAGGTGTGTTCCTACCTGACCCACTCCTTGTATGGCAACTTTTTTGCCCACCAGACTGTCTGTTCCCCACACTTTTTTTGCTGCTGCTTTCATTCCCAGATAGGTGCCATAAGCGGTAACAGGTGAAGGATCGCCCCCGCCTCCCATAGTTTCGGGAAGACCAGTTACATGCTTTGTTTCCATAGCAATGAATTCCATGTCCCTGGTCTTCATATTAACATCTTCGGCGGTGATATACCTTCCACCCAAACTTTCTATAAAGCGACCGAACCGTCGTAAGAAAGCTTCACTTTTTATTTTTTTCGCGTCCCCGATAATGACTGCCTTTCCTCCCCCAATATTTAAACCTGATATGGCTGCTTTAAAGGTCATTCCCCGAGACAATCTTAGCACGTCCGTTACAGCTTCCTGATCTGTGGCATAATTCCACATCCGGGTGCCTCCCAATGCAGGGCCTAAGGTAGTATTATGGATTCCTATAATTGCTTTTAAACCAGTTGGCTCATCGTGACAAAAGACTAACTGTTCATGACCCAATGCTGATATTTCTTCAAAAAGAGAAATATGTTGTTTCTTTTCAATTTCTTTTATTTCCTCCATCCTTTAAATATAATTTATCGTTTATTATATCTTTGCCTTATCGTCCTCTTGTCAACAATATTAGTCTTTGATTGAAAATAACGCAAAATTACTTTTTTTCTGGTAGTTTTTTCTACTTTATAGGAAATATATATGAACCGATAAGAGGCCAAAACGTTTTATACCACTGTGAAAGATTTAAAGTTTTTAAACAAGTATTTACTGAAGTATAAGTACCATCTTATTTTAGGTACTGTTTTCATAATCATCTCTAATATCTTCGCTATTTTTCCTGCGCAAGTAGTCAGATATGCCTTTAACTTAATTCAGGAGAATATCTCTTTGTATAAATTGTACAACGGGTTTGACAACCAAAGTATCATTTACGACATTTTTGCAAGCAGTATTTTTTTCTACGGGATCATTATTTTAATAATGGCTCTTTTACGTGGGATTTTCCTTTTCCTTGTAAGGCAAACAATTATTGCCATGTCCAGGCATATTGAGTTTGATTTGAAAAATGAAATTTACAGGCACTATCAGTCCCTGCCATTAAGCTTTTACAGGAAAAATAACACAGGTGATCTGATGGCGCGGATTTCTGAGGATGTCAGCAGGGTAAGAATGTATTTGGGGCCGGCAATTATGTATGGGCTCAACCTTTTCACCTTATTTTTTATGGTTATTCCCATCATGTTTTCAATCAATACCCGGCTTACTTTATATTCACTTATACCACTCCCCTTATTGTCCATAAGCATTTATTATGTTAATAATCTTATTGATAGGCGCTCTACAGAGATTCAAAAGAGCCTCTCGGGTCTATCGACTTTTGTTCAGGAAGCATTTTCGGGAATCAGGGTGCTAAAAGCTTTTGTTCGTGAAGACGATTCTGCAAGAAAATTCATTATTGAGAGTAACGATTATAAGGAAAAATCTATCGGTCTTACCTTTGTGAACGCCCTGTTTTACCCTCTCATAGTGGCTTTAATTGGTCTGAGTGTTATTCTCACAGTTTATATAGGCGGTCTGGAAATATTTAAAGGATCCATCACTGCCGGCCACATAGCCGAGTTTATTATTTATGTGAATTTACTTACCTGGCCTGTCACCTCAGTGGGTTGGATTACCAGTATTGTCCAAAGAGCCGCGGCCTCTCAAAGGAGGGTTAATGAGTTTATGCACACTAAGAATGATATTGTTTCGACTAGGGAGCTTGAAGCTGAACTTAAGGGACACATCATTTTTGACAATGTGAGTTTCAGCTTTCCCGATTCCGGTACAAAAGCTTTACAGCATGTTTCTTTTGAGGTGAAGCCAGGTGAATCAATCGCCATAATAGGTACTACGGGTTCAGGAAAAAGTACTATAGCAAACCTAATCCCGCGGATGTATGATATTACAGGCGGGAAAATCTTAATAGACGAAATGGATATTAAGGATTATAACTTATCGAACTTGCGAAGCCAGATTGGTTATGTCCCACAAGATGTTTTTCTGTTTTCTGATTCGATAAAAAACAATATCGCCTTTGGAAATATAAATTTGTCCAAAGATCAGATATACCAGGCCGCAAAAGATGCAGATCTGTATGAAAATATAATCGGCTTTCCTTTGGGTTTTGAAACCCGCCTTGGTGAAAGAGGCATTACCTTATCCGGTGGACAAAAGCAAAGAGTATCGATCGCCAGGGCCATTGCAAGGGAACCGAAAATTTTAATATTAGATGATTCTCTTTCTGCGGTTGATACGAAAACAGAAAATGCTATCCTAAATAGTCTTAAAAGGATTATGGAAAATAGGACAAGCATAATTATTTCGCATCGGGTTTCATCTGCAAAATTAGCCGATAAAATCATTGTTTTAGATGATGGAAAAGTAATTGAGCAGGGAACAAATGAATCTTTACTGTCTACAAATGGTGTTTACAGAGAATTGTACAACAAGCAACTACAGACAGATGAAATTGTGGATTGATTTTTTAGACAGTAGATTTTAGACTATAGATTTAGACTGTAGACGTTAGACTGTAGACGTTAGATAAAAGAGAAACACAAAGTAGATAAAAAAAGCAATTGGCAGTAGAATATGCAAGTAACGTAGAGACAAGGCATGCCTTGTCTTCGAAAATACACAAAACGAGAATTAGCGCCAAGAACAAAGAGCCGCTGTAGCAATAGAAACTTCGGAAGTCTTTGCCGAGATTAGACAGAAGCAGGGGATCAAGCACCTAAAGACATTCGGAAAAAAGTGCTTAGCAGATCCGAGTATTCGCACATTCCCAAATTACACATTTGTACATCTAATCATCAGCACACCCGCACATCCATCCTCTACCGCACCAATACCTGCATTCTATGCGCATCCAATTTTACCAAAATGAAAAGTAAAATGGTGAAAGACCACAGAGAGGAACCGCCATAGCTAAAGAATGGCAATGGAATTCCAATGACAGGAGCTAGCCCTATGGTCATGCCAATATTTACTAAAAAGTGGAAAAACATAATTGAGGCCACAGAATAACCATACACTCTGGCAAATCGTGATTTTTGTCTTTCCGCAATAAATACCACCCGCAATAGTAAAAAAACGAACAAAGAAATAAGTACAAAGCTTCCTATCCACCCATGCTCTTCCCCAATAGTGCAGAAAATAAAATCGGTACTTTGCTCTGGCACAAAATCAAACTTGGTTTGAGTTCCTTCCAAAAATCCCTTGCCCGCTAAACCTCCCGAACCTATTGCAATTTTGGATTGGGTCACGTTCCATCCATATCCTAAAGGGTCAGCATCGGGGTTTATTAAAGCTTTGATACGGTTTTGCTGATGAGGTTGCAATACATCTTCTACTACATAATCCACACTGAATATAACCCCGACAATAATAGCAGCGGCAGCAGTTACAGAAATTATCCTTTTGATATTCTTCTTCCCGATGCCAATTATTAATAATGTTAAAACGCCCACTCCTATAATCAGGTAAACCTGGTTGACCATAAGCGTAAGCACGAAAATGGCTATACCTGCCAAACCAATAATAATAAAAAGCGGGTTTAAGCCTTCTCGGTAAAAAACGATAATGAAAGCAGCAAATACCATTGCTGAACCTGTATCGTTCTGAAGTAGAATGAATATCGGTGGTATGGTAATTATGGCCCCTGCAATTGCCAGATCTTTCACTTTATCCAATTTAACCGTTGAGACCTCAAGGAATTTGGCAACTGCCAGTGCAGTGGCGAATTTGGCGAACTCTGCCGGCTGGATTCGGAAAGGGCCGATTTCGAACCAGGCCTTTGCGCCTGCTACCTCTCTTCCGAATAACATTACCATGAGCAGCATCACCATAATGATCGCATAAAATATATAGGCGAATGAATTATAGAATCTAAAATCCATCACCATGATCACAATAATTAATAGGATGCTAGTCCCGATCCAGATCAGTTGCTTTCCGGAATTTAGTGATATATCAAAAATATTTTGTTGTTGCTGTTCATCATAGACAGCAGCAAAAATATTTAACCAGCCAAGAAAGACCAATAATCCATACAGGACTATTATAACCCAGTCGATCTTATTTGCATTTATGTTATCCTGCCTTCTCAATAGATAAATTTCCCTTTTAAAATATAATCTTCCAATTGTACATTGTCTGTACAACCTTTTATGTATTTCTCAATCATCAACCCTGAAATTCCTGCGGCAGCTCTTGCTCCTTCCCCTCCATTTTCAACATATACCGCAAGGGCTATTACTGGATTTTCTTTTGGCGCAAAAGCAATAAACACGGAATGGTCTTCGCCTCTGGAATTCTCTACTGTACCTGTTTTTCCACAAACACTTATATCTTTTACTTTTGCCCTGTACTGTCCGGTACCTTTCTGAACCACTGCTTCCATGGCGTCAATAACAACATCAAAATGTCGATCGTCAATAGTAGTATATATTTTTTCCTGGTACTTTTCTAAAGGCTCTCCGCCCTCGCCAATGCTTTTTATCAAGTGCGGTCGAATATAATAGCCTCTGTTTGCAAGTATTGCAGCAAAATTGGCCATTTGTAAGGGTACCACGTTTACTTCGCCTTGCCCAATGGCATTCGAATAGATATTGGAAAACTTCCATCTATCGTCGCCATAAATCCTATCGTAAAGTTCAACAGTTGGGATATAACCACTTTTTTCATTTGGCAAGTCTATTCCCAATGTATGGCCAAAACCCAGTTTAAGCATGTGATCCCGCCATTTTTCCAGGCCAATTTCCGTATCCTTGTATGTATCACTGCTGACCTCTCTGTTCAAGAGTTTTTTATAAACTTCCCTGAAATATGGATTGCATGAAACCGTGATCGCACCTTCCAAATCTTCAAAGCTATGGGGGCCATGGCAACCAATTATACCTCTATTGCATCTTATCCTGGTTTCGGGAGTAATTACCCCTTCTTGTAAGGCAACCAATGCCTGAGCAATCTTATAAATAGATCCTGGAGGAAATGCACCCATTAGCGGCCTGTTGAAGAGCGGATTCAGGGTGTCGTTAACTAATTTTTGATAATTCTCACTAAAGTTTCTCCCGGTTAACATTTTAGGATCATAAGTAGGAGCAGACACCATTGCCAGTATTTCACCGGTTTTTGGCTCTATGGCAACAATACTTCCAATTTTACCCAGCAATAACGTTTCTGCATATTGTTGCAGATTTATATCCACGGTAGAAATCAGGTTCTGACCTCTTATAGATAAGGTATCGTATTCACCATTTTTGAACTTGCCTTTTTCAATGCCCCGGACGTTAACCATTTTATATTTAACGCCAGTTCTGCCTCGTAGTGGTTTTTCATAAGTAGCTTCAATGCCACTTATCCCTATGTCATCGCCTTGACGATAATAATTGGAAGAATCCCTATCTAGCTTAGATTGGCTAATTTCCCCGATATATCCAAATACGTTGGCCAGCGCATTATAAGGGTACGACCTGACTGTCCGTGGTTGTATATGAAATCCAGGAAACTTTATCAGGTGTCCTTGTATTCTGGCAAAATTTTCATTGGATAGTTGCTTCATTAGAACCGAAGGCTTTACATAAGAGTAGTTTTTTGCAACTTTTATCCTCTCGATTAAATCTTCTTTGGTTAATCCTAATATATTGGCAAACTCCAGCGTATCCAAGTTTTTGATTTCTTTTGGCACAACCATCAAGTTATATACCGGCTGATTATAAACCAAAAGTTTGCCGTTTCGATCATATATAAGGCCTCGGTAGGAAGGCTCTATGTCTTTCCTGACAATGTTGTTTTCTGCCGCAAGTTTGTAATTGCTATCCCATACCTGAATGAAGAATAGCTTTATAATGAAGATTAACCCAATTAAGATGAAGGCTATCTGTATTATAAAATGTCTGTTGTCATTCATATAGTTCTCCTTGAAGGATAAAAGAGATACTGAAATAATACGACTGTGGTAAAGGTGAATAAGACACTAGCAATTACCTTTACCAAGGTGAAAAAGAACAAAGAAAAGCCACCTGTCTCTATGTAAAACAGTGCAAAATGGTGTACAAATATTAAAGGAAGAGCGTAGGTAGCAAACCATTCGAATTTCATAAGTTTAAGTGTAGGTTCCATGCCAACTTCGTAGCCACCTCTTGGAGTTATAAGATTAATCCAATAAGGCCGTAAGTAAACCAACAACACCGATGCTGCCATATGAATTCCCAAACTATCATAAAAAATATCGACGAAAAGCCCCACCACACAACCCCAGATCAAAAGCATTACCGTGTTAGTTTCGAAAGGCAGTAACAATAAAAAGCCGATGTAAATAAAACAGAATGCTTTGTCAAAAAGCACTAAATTTTTCATGAACATAATCTGTAGGAATATGTACAGTACAAAATAGAATAACTGTAATATTAAATTCTTGCTATTCATTTATTATTATATTCATTTGCTCCAAAGAGTCAATTTCCTGTTTGAATTTATTTTTCACTACGTAAACATAGGAAAGCGATTCAAAATCTGTTGAAAGATCAATCAACACACTATAAAATGTGGCGTCGTCTTTTATGTCTACCGAACTAATCCTGCCAATCATTAAATTTGGTGGGAAAATAGCATTATAACCGGAGGTTACAACTGTATCGCCTATCTCGACCTTCACATGCCGGGGTACATACATCAATTCTGCTTGTTGCGGATCTTTGCCATTCCATTTGGTGGTGCATAATACCCCTGATCCTTTTATTAAAGAAGAAACATACAAGTCGGGGTGAAGCAAAGAAACGATAGTGGCAAAGTTTTTGGAAGTAGCTTTTACTTTTCCCACGATTCCCTGGGCATTGATAACCGCCATGTCCGGTTCAATACCATCTTCAGAACCTTTATTAATAGTAATAAAATTATTGAACCTTCGCGTGGAGTTGTTGATAACCTTAGCTGATTGGAAATCAAATTGATCTATCTTTTCTAAGACTAAATCTTTCGAGGTGTCAGAGCTGATTAAATTTATGTAGGCAATTTCTTTTCTCAACCTGGCATTTTCTTCAGAAAGTGTTTCATTTACTTCCGTAAGGCCGAAATAGCTACTTATATCATTTTTTGATTCGAGGATATTAGCGGCTATGGCGTTAGACGAATTAAAGAAAGATGCTCCCTGATATTGGTTATTGTTAACAATAAGCCATACGCTGAAAACCTCTAAAAAAACAAAGAGGAAGAAAGCTCTGTATTGGTATAAGAACAGAAATAAACGCTGCATTTATTCAATTATGTCATTAAGACTGCTTTGAAAGCATTCAGGTTTTTTAATGACATTCCCGTTCCTCTCACTACAGCCCTAAGTGGATCTTCTGCCACATGAATCGGAAGTTTTGTTTTTAAAGCCAACCTCTTATCAAGCCCTCTAAGTAAAGCACCACCTCCAGTCAAATGGATTCCATTATCATAAATATCCGCCGATAATTCAGGTGGGGAAATTTCCAAAGCTTTCAAAACTGCTTCTTCGATTTTCGACACTGATTTATCTATGGCAAATGCAATTTCGGAATAGGAAATTTTAATAACTTTTGGGATTCCCGTCATCAAATCCCTTCCTCGTATTTCGTAATCGTCAGGTGGCTCATCCAATTCTGTTAAGGCAGAGCCAACTTCAATTTTCACTTTTTCAGCGGAGCGCTCTCCAATAAGCAGGTTATGTTGACGCCTCATGTAATCGAGGATATCTTTAGTGAAAGTATCACCAGCAACCCTAATAGATTGGTCAGCTACTATACCAGACAGCGCTATAACGGCGATTTCGGTTGTTCCTCCTCCAATATCCACAATCATAGAGCCAATAGGCTGTTCAATATCGATACCAATTCCTATGGCAGCTGCTAATGGTTCATGGATCATGTAAACCTCTTTGGCTCCGGCGTGCTCTGCGGAATCTCGTACAGCTCTTTTTTCAACCTCTGTAATTCCAGAAGGAATGCATATTACCATCCTATGAGAAGTTGGGATATACCTTTTATGACCACCATCGATCATTTTGATCATTCCCCTGATCATTTGTTCGGCAGCATGGAAATCTGCAATAACACCATCCTTTAAAGGTCTAATGGTTTTGATGTTTTCATGTGTCTTCTCATGCATTTGCATGGCTTGCCTTCCTATGGCCAATACTTTATTGGTTGTTTTATCTATGGCGATAATGGAAGGTTCATCCACCACTATTTTCTCCTTATGAATTATCAGGGTATTCGCGGTACCCAAATCTATTGCGATGTCACTGGAGAAAAAATCAAATAATCCCATTTTATTTTTTTAAAAGCTTTTTACTTTGGATATGCTACAATCTGTGAAATTTACAAATTACTTTTACAAATCTAATTAATCCAGAAGATATTTCAGTGTTTAAAATGACGAAATCCAGTTAAAATCATAGCTATGTTGTTTTTATTGCAATAATCTATAGAATCCTGATCCTTAATACTTCCACCTGGCTGAATCACCGCAACTATACCAGCTTTATGGGCTATTTCCACGCAATCAGGAAAGGGGAAAAAAGCGTCTGATGCCATTACAGCACCATCAAGATTAAATCCAAATGATTTTGATTTTTCAATTGCTTGTTTTAAGGCATCCACTCTCGAGGTTTGTCCAACTCCACTCGCCAGTAGTTGTCCGCCGCGTGCAAGTACTATTGTATTTGATTTTGTATGTTTTGCTACTTTACTGGCAAATAGCAATGCATTTTTCTCGTCGCTGCTTGCTTTCCTGTCAGTTACCTCCTTAAAATCTTCTAGTGAGTCGGTTTTCAAATCCCTATCCTGTTCAATAACCCCATTCAACAGGTTCTTAAACTGTTTTTGCTGCTTAAGGGGCTGTTTTTGTGTCAATATGATTCTATTCTTCTTCGATTTAAGGATATTTAGCGCGTCTTCTTCATAAGATGGTGCAATAACTATCTCAAAAAATAGTTTGTTTATTTCTTCTGCGGCGTCTGTCGTCATTTTCTGATTTGTAATGAGCACACCTCCAAAAGCCGAAAGCGTATCTGCCTGGAAAGCTTTTAAATATGCATCTTTTACTGACTCACTTATAGCAATTCCACAAGCATTGGTGTGTTTCAAAATACCAAAAGCGATATCATCAGGGAACTCCTCAATTAAAGCAACTGCGGCATCAACGTCTACCAAATTATTATAAGATAATTCCTTACCATTTAGCTGTAGAAACATTTCTTCAAGCCTACCATAAAAGACTCCTTCCTGATGAGGGTTCTCGCCATATCTTAAAACCTGAGAATCCCTTTCACTCTTTTTGAACCTTTTAAGGCTGCTATCTTTATTGAAGTAGTTAAATATCGCTGTGTCATAGTGAGAAGAAATATCAAAAGCCTGTGCAGCAAATAATTTCCTATCCTCTATATCCGAGCTTCCACTTTTTTCCTGAAGGAGCAATGCCAACTGGGCATATTGTTCTCTTGATGAGACAATAAGGACATCTTTGAAATTTTTAGCAGCTGCTCTTATAAGTGAGATACCTCCAATATCAATTTTTTCTATAATTTCCGCCTCTTCAGAAGTGGAAGCAACAGTCTCTTCAAAGGGATATAGATCAACAATAACCAGATCGATTGGGGGGATATCATAGTTGACCACCTCAGTTTTATCGCCTTCATGGTCTCTTCTCGACAATATGCCTCCAAATATTTTTGGATGAAGTGTTTTAACTCTTCCGCCTAAAATTGCCGGATACTCAGTGAGATCTTCAACAGGAGTGACTGCGACATTCATTTCTTCGATAAATTTTTGAGTGCCACCTGTTGAGTAAATTTTTATGTTTAGTTGATCTAATAATCGTACTATAGAATCAAGATTTTCTTTATAGTACACAGATATTAATGCAGAAGCTATTTTCTTTGTAGAAGACATGGTTTGGGTTTTAGTTGCGGTTGCAAAAGTATAAATTTTTACCCTAATTAAGAAGTAAGTTCTCAATCACTTGGGGATAGCTGGTATGCTCAAGCTTATGAATTTTGGTTGCGAGCGAGTCAGCAGTTTCGTTGGGATCAATGGCACATTTTTTTTGAAATATGATATTTCCTTCATCGTATTTCTCATTGACAAAGTGAATTGTGATCCCGCTTTCCTGCTCTTGTGCGGCAATTACCGCTTCATGAACATAACTGCCATACATGCCTTTACCTCCATATTTGGGCAAGAGTGCAGGGTGGATATTAATAATTTTATCAGGAAAGGCTTTCACCAAAGAGGGAGGTATTAACCACATAAAACCTGCCAACACAATTAAATCAATGTTTTCTGACAACAGCATTTCTGTAATATCAGTAGTTTCGTAGAAGCTCGACCTGTCGAAAATTGTCACTGGTATCTTATGCTTTTTTGCCCTATCAATCACCGGCGCATTGCTGTTATTTGTTAGCAGCAGCGAAATATTGATAAGAGGGTGCTCTGTGAAATGCTTGAAGATTTTTTCGGCATTTGTACCATTCCCACTAGCAAAAACAGCTACGTTCTTTTGTTGATGATTTTTCAAGTTTGAGTTTTTAAATATACAATGACAATATTGGAGTTTGAACCGGACATATTTTTAATTCCATCGAATTCGATGGAATTAAAATCTGGATTGTTAAATATTTTCCAAAGGCCAATAAATTCGATAGTGCCACGGTTAAACATCCAGTTTTGCAAAATGTAGTCACTCCTTTGGGCATCTCTATATCTTGCAATATCGGCAAGACTTATACACTCATTTGCTTTTTCGGTATAGACAAGTATTTCTGTCCCAATTATACTTATTTTACTGCTTTTCGCCATATTACGCTGTGCCTATTTATGCCGCTCGAATTCGACCAGATTCTATATTTATTAATTAAGACCCATACAAAATTAAAAAAATACCATACTTAAGATACCCGACAGCATTAAAATTTTGCAATAATTACTTAAAAAGGTGAAGTGGCGGATTGTGTCAGCTTTAATCAATAAAAATAGGAAATGCAGAATCGGAATCACCAGAATTAAGAAATAAATGATAAGAATTTGATTTTCTAGTTGTATAGAAAGATAAAAGATAATAAAAATAAAAGCAGCAATTAAAACATATAGAAATAGCTTGGTTTTTCTAATGCCGAAAATAACGGGTAAGGTCTGGCAACCGAAATCAGCGTCGCCCTTTAAATCTTCCAGGTCTTTAACAATTTCCCGGATGAGCGTAATAGAAAAAGCAAAGAATGCATAGGTATTAATAAGATAAATGTTTTGTTGATAATACACCCCTACCAAAAATATAGCAGCACCGGTAAGCACTGCAATACTGAAATTACCTATAAATGGTAATCGTTTTAATTGGTTTGAATATAGCCATAAAAAGAAAGCAGTTATAAAGCTTATCAGACCTACCCAAATAGATAAAGTAAATGCTATAAGAATCCCGCTCATATTCAGGATGGTATGCGCCACCATTACTATCCGTCTTTTTAAGATTTTTCCTACTATAACCCTGTCCGGCTTGTTGATATAATCTATTTTTACATCATAATAATCGTTTATAATATATCCTGCCGCGGCTATAAAAATTGTTGATATAACCAGAAGGAAAAGATTAAAATCGTTCAATCTGCTTACCCCCGCCTGATTTTCTCCCACCAAAAATACGGCTGTCATATATTGGGTAAAAGCAATTATGATCAGATTTGGAAATCGGATCAGTTTGAGGAAACCATGAAGAGAGAAATTGGTGGGTTTGTATAAAGGACTCTTCATTTAAGATTTTTAAACAAATTTAGTTTGAAAAATAATAGCCAGCAATTTCTTTGATGAGAGAAGCTAATAAACGCTGGAAGAGGCTGCTTATTTGAATCCGAAGGCTTAAAGTGTATAAACGCTGGTCAATTTTTCTCCTGAAGTAGTCTAAATCACATTACTTGTCATAATACTTCTGGTCGAGTATATGTTGGCTCAATAGCTTATAGATTTCTTGTACCGGCGCATTACCTTCTAAAAACGAAAGATGTTGATCTAAAATTTTAAGATCACCTCTTGCAGCCGGCCCTGTTTGAGATTTTTCCGGTCCGTTTTCAAGACTTTTATTAACAGTTTCTATAATTAATGGCTCCAGTAATTCGAAATCGATTTTATTTGCAGTGGCAATTTGCTTTGCAATCAAAAGGAGATGATTGGTAAAATTTGAGGCAAACACCGCGCTTATATGCAAAGCACTTCTTTTAGCGCTATCCATCGGCACCACTTTGTCGCTAATGGTGCCACCCAATCTAAGCAACAGCTTGTTTGTTTCTTTGTCTGATGCTTCCACCAAAATTGAAACATCCTTAAAGTTTACCTTTCTTGATTTACTAAAAGACTGAAAGGGATATAGAACGCCATAATGATTGGTTATACCATTCAATATCTCTATAGAAGCACTACCAGAGGTGTGAACCACGGTAGCGTTTTTTGGGATAATTAAATCGGAGGCAACCTCTTCAATTGCGTCATCACTTACTGCAATAATGAATAACGTGGCCTCACTATTAGAGAAATCCAAAGATTTGGCGACATTGGTGCTATAAAGCTTCGATACTAGAGACTGCGCATTTTTGGTGTTTCTGGAATAAACCTCATGTATATGATGCCCCGCCTCTTCCAAAGCCCGTGTCAGGTGCCATGCAACGTTTCCTGATCCTATTATGGCAATATCTGCGTAAAACGCCATGGCATGCTTTTAATTTTTCTCCGCTAATAACAGGTGTAAACTAATAGAGATTATAAGTTCTTTACTAAATGCTCATTCTAAGACATTATACTAAATCTACATCGAGGTTGCTGAAGTTTATTCTAAGTCTTTATCGCGCATCTTCATAAATTCGGTATACCTTCTCATTATTGCAATTCCGAATCCCAAGGTCAGCATTAATGTACCAATCCAGAGTATATTGATCAGCGGCTTTTCCATTGCTTTTAGAATTACATAATCCTTCTGTGTATAGCTAGAGCCAATTTCAAAGGTCTCAGACTCAGGGAATATTTTATTTAGGGACACTCTTATTCCCAATTCATAAATATATTCCGGAATTATACCTGCCGTTTTTTCATCCATTTTAATAATGTATACCGGCTCAGCAAAATAATTTTCACCCTTCCCAAATATTTTTATCCGGGCTTTTACAGCTATATCTTTTTCACCCAGTTGGATTCCGTCGACTTCGGTAACGCGGGTAATTTCCTCTAGAATTGCTACATAATCGTTCACAAAAAATTTCTGCCCAGCCCTCACAGTGTCAAATTTGGTTTCACTCCACTCCGTTTCCTCCTCAGGATCGGGCATAGAGCTGATATGGGTATATAAATCCTTATCGAAAAAGCTTTTTATATCAGGAGAGGCAATCAAACCCATAGAAGGATTGACCTGTCCTCTTGGGAACAATGTAAACTGGTGCTCCCCATTTTGTAAATAATCTATTTTGAAGTAAGTATTTTCTGGATATATAGTGACTGTATCTCCTCTGGAATACAATGTTTCTTCCTCAATTATAATATCTTCATCAGCAATTGCAAGCCGAGGGTCTTGTGTGGGCTTAAGTAAAGCTTTCTCAATATATTCGCTGCCGGTAACAGGTTCTACGTATTGACCTTTGTAAATCAGTTCATACTCCTGCATTTGGCGAGGTTCATTTAACCATAGCAAAACATTTTCCTGGTTAAATTCATCAGAAGCATCATTGAAAAGCAACAGACCGGAATTATTTAAGGAAATTACCTTTGAGTATCCCGATGAAAACATGATTCCTATTAAAATCATGGCAACGCCGATATGGGCAACCGAACCACCGGAAAGTTTATAGTTACTTCCGAAAACGCCGAATAGAACCTTACTGTTTGCCACTATGGAATAAATGGCCGCCGTCATCAGGATTATGTACTCAATTTCTTTGATCCCGGAAATTACCAGTAGGATAGAAGTTACCGCTAAAGTGATCACAACAGGATAAGTTATCTCGCTGATCA